>JAYELL010000088.1 GCA_034717495.1 Chloroflexota bacterium
TATGCTATAATACGATATATTTTGATGAAGTTCGTACTCAAAATCCCCACTTCCCGTTTCCATGGAGCCTATCTTGAGCACACCAGACACCCAAAAACAGACAAACCGCCTGATCAACGAAACCAGCCCTTACCTGCGCCAGCACGCCCACAACCCGGTCGACTGGTTTCCCTGGGGCGAGGAGGCGCTGGAGAGGGCAAGAAGCGAAAACAAGCCCATCTTCCTCAGTGTGGGCTACTCCGCCTGCCACTGGTGCCACGTCATGGAGCGGGAATCCTTCGAGGATGAGAAAACCGCCGCCATGATGAACGACCTTTTTATCAACATCAAGGTGGACCGGGAGGAGCGCCCCGACCTGGACGCCATCTACATGCAGGCGGTGCAGTCCATGACCGGCCAGGGAGGCTGGCCCATGAGTGTCTGGCTGACTCCCGATGGCTCTCCCTTTTACGGCGGCACCTACTTTCCGCCCACGCCCCGCCACGGCATGCCCAGCTTCCAGCAGGTGATAACGGCCATCTCCGATGCCTATCGTAACAGGCGGGATAAGATCGAAGAAAGCGCCGGCAAGCTTCGGGATTCCCTGCAGCGCACAGCCTTCGTCGGATCAACTGAGGGGTCCCTTGACGCTATGATCGCCGAGCGGGCATTTCAGGGCCTGATACAAACCTACGACAGCATCGAGGGGGGATTCGGCAACGCGCCCAAGTTTCCCCAACCCATGACTCTTTTTTTCCTGCTGCGCTACCACCAGCGGGCGGGCAACGGGCAGGCCTTACAGATGACAGTGCACACCCTGCGCAAGATGGCGCGGGGAGGGATGTATGACCAACTGGGCGGCGGTTTCCATCGCTATTCGGTGGACACTCTCTGGCTGGTTCCCCATTTCGAGAAGATGCTCTATGACAACTCGCAGCTGGCCCGGATCTACCTTGAGGCCTGGCAGGTAACCGGCGATCCCGAATTTCGTCGGGTGGCGGAGCAGAGCCTGGACTACGTCGCGCGGGAGATGACCGACCCGAGCGGCGGGTTCTACTCCACCCAGGACGCAGACAGCGAAGGTGAGGAGGGTAAGTTCTTCCTATGGAAGCTCTCGGAGCTGCAGGAACTCCTGGGGGTTGAGGATGCGCGCCTGGCGGCGGCGTATTACGATGTGACGGCCAGGGGCAACACTTCGACTACGCTCAGTGCAGGCTTCGAGGGAAAAAATATCCTCCATGTAGACCACGACCTGGAAACCGTAGCCCGACGCTCTGGCGTTTCACCCGAACACCTGCGGACGGTCCTTGCCCGTAGCAGGGCCAGGCTGTTCGAGGCCAGAGAGAAACGGATCAAACCGGCGCGCGACGACAAGGTGCTGACCGCCTGGAACGGGCTGATGCTGCGGGCCTTCGCTTATGCCGCCCGCGTGTTGGGCCGGGAGGACTACCGGCAGATCGCCGAAGCCAACGCCGAGTTTCTCTTGCGGGAACTGCTTACCGGGGATGGCAGGCTGCTGCGAAGCTGGGCACCGGGCTCCTTGACGGGAGGCGAAGCGCAGGCCAGGTTCAACGCCTACCTGGAGGATTACGCCAACCTGGTCGACGGGCTGGTGGAGCTCTACCAGCTCAGCTTCGATCTGCGCTGGCTGCAGGCTGCCCGTGATCTGGCCGACACCATGATCGAGCTCTTCTGGGACGAGCAAGATGGCGGTTTCTACCAGACCAGCTATGATCATGAGGCGCTGGTGGCCCGGCCAAAAGACTTCGTGGATAACGCCACTCCCTCGGGCAACTCGGTGGCGGCCGACGTGTTGCAGCGCCTTGCCGTGTTGACGGGCGACGACCGCTACCCGAAATACGCCGAGACTATCCTGCTGCAACTGCGGGAAGCCATGGCCCGGCAACCGCTGGGGTTCGGGCACCTGCTGGGTGCTCTTGAACGTTACCTGGCCAGGCCGCAAGAGGTTGCCATCATCGGAGATCCAGCTAATCAGGTTACGCAGATGTTGTTGCGAGAAGTGCGGGAACCTTTCCTTCCCAATGTGGTGGTGGTCCTGGCGCCAACAGAGCAGGCAGCAGCCGAATGGGCTGAGACAGTGCCCCTGTTGGCCGATCGGGTTCAGATCGGCGGCAAACCTACCGCCTATGTCTGTGAGAATTTCGCCTGCCAGCTGCCGGTGACCGATCCCGACGCCCTGGCCCGCCAGTTGGAAGCGTGAGGAAGGCTGGCTGAGCACGCCAATATAGAAGGACCCCGCGCTACAACCTGTGCCAGGGCCCGTGCAGTTCATCGCGGCAAAGAGATATTTGCAGTCACTCGGTCAGGGCGCGTCGACGACAGCGCCGCCAATGGGGAGCCTACGGATACGATACGGCGCTGTTGTGAACACCGGCATTGCACAAGGGAGGCTGTTATTGATAGTCTCCAATCCACACTACCCAATCCAGATACTCATGAACTGCATTGTAAAGCCGGCGGTCACCAGTGATCAGAGGTTCCCCAGTCATCTCAGCGAGAGCAAGATAGGCCGCGTCATAGGCAGAACGATCAAAGCGTTGTGCAAAAGGCAGAATCTGCTGCCAGGTCACCGGCCTCAAGGCGATCCCCAGGCCCTCAATTGCGATAAGAACATCCCTCGCCTGCATATCGCTGAGGCGTCCTTGTCGCCGTGCCTGAACGACTGCATTGGTCACTTCGTTGAGCAGCAAGGTAGGCGCAACCAACGCCACATGCCTGACCACGTGGTCACGGACCAGGCCCTGCGCTTGCGCCTGATCCTTGTCAGGTAAGAAGGCGCTGAGAATGACACTGGCATCGACAATCATTGTCGTGACTCCAGCTCCTCTCTGGATGCCTCGTACAACTCCTTGGCAGCGAGATCACTCCCCTCTAGCGAACGGGAAATCCGCAGCATCTCCAGATAGGCCTGTACCTGGCGCAGGCGTTCGTATTCCTCAGGAGAGACAAGAACACCGACAGGCTTACCCCGACGCGTGATAGTCACGGGTCGCTCGGGGATCTTTTTCAACCAGTAGGAAAGACGATTGTGCATATCAGTAATTGAAACTTGCATTTGACACCTCTCTTTCTAGACAGAATCCCTAGACAATTATGTAGACTTTGACGGGAAAGGACAAACCAGCCTGACAGATCGACCGTCGTCTTCTGACCGCCGACCACTGACCACTGATGGCTGTCTTCTGGAAGCCGTCTGTCGTCTGTCGTCTGCCGTCCGTGGTCCGCCATCCGCCGTCTTCTGGAAGCTGACCGCTTGCACCAATCCGATCAGCCGGTGTAAAATGTACCCTGTTTGGATCCATGCATTTCAACCGGTTTGAAACCCCTGGAGGTATCGCGATGAAGACCCCGTACTGGCTGCGCCTGACCACCCTGGTAATCCTGGTTGCCATCACCATAGCGCTGCTACCCACAGCCGGCTATGCCCGACAAACCACGCAAACCCTGCCAGAGGACACCCCCGAACGGTTCGTGGTGAGGGTCTATTACGACGACCCGGCTGATCTGACCCAGCTCTCCAGCTTCGATCTGTTCGAGTACAACAACAAAAAAGAGCAATACGTCCTGGTTGGCGTCGACCGCTTCGACCATGCCGTGCTGCAATCCCTGGGCTGGCGCGTCGAATTGGATATCAAGGAGACAGCGGCTTTTAACAGAAGACCGCCCGTACACCCTGAACAGCTGAGCGGCATCCCCGGCTATCCCTGCTATCGCACCGTGGAGGAGACCTTCGCCACCGCCCAGAGTATCGTCGCGGCCTATCCTGATCTGGCCTCCTGGATCGACGCAGGCGACTCGTGGGAAAAGAGCGAGCCTGGCGGCCTGGACGGCTACGACATGATGGTACTGAAGCTCAGCAACGCCAATGTTCCCGGCCCCAAGCCCAAACTTTTCATCACCACATCCATCCATGCCCGGGAGTACACCCCGGCCGAGTTGAATACCCGCTTCGCCGAATACCTGGTCGCCAATTACAACATCGACCCCGATGTGACCTGGGTGCTGGACTACCACGAGATCCACCTGATGCTGCAGGCCAACCCCGATGGGCGAAAGCACGCAGAAGCTGCCCAATCCTGGCGCAAAAATACCAACCAGAATTACTGCAGCCCCACCAGCAACAACCGCGGCGCTGACCTCAATCGCAACTTCGAGTTCCAGTGGGGTTGTTGTGGTGGCTCCAGCGGCAGCCAATGCGATTTAACCTATCGCGGCCCCAGTTCGGCCTCCGAACCGGAAACGCAGGCCATCCAGACCTACATGCGCAGCATCTTCCCCGATCAACGGGGTGATCCCCTCAACGATCCCGCGCCGGACGATGCCACAGGGGTCTATCTGGACATCCACAGCTACAGCGAACTGGTGCTCTGGCCCTGGGGATTCACCAGTACCGTGGCGCCCAATGGCACAGCCCTGCAGACGCTGGGACGCCGCTTTGCTTACTTCAATGGCTACTATCCCGAACAGGCCATTGGCCTCTATCCCACCGACGGCACCACCGACGATTTCGGCTACGGCGATCTGGGCGTTCCCTCCTACACCTTTGAGCTGGGCACTGCCTTCTTCCAGAGCTGTTCCGCCTTCGAGAACACCATCCTGCCCGACAACCTGCCGGCCCTGCTCTACGCTGCCAGGGTTGCTCGCACGCCCTACCTGACACCGGCAGGCCCCGACGCGCTGAATGTCACCCCGTCGCCTGGTACCATCTACATCGGAGAAGCGGCAACTCTGACCGCTACCATCGACGATACCCGCTTCAACAATGGCAACGGCACAGAGCCCACCCAGAACATCGTGGCCGCCCAATACTACGTCGATGTGCCTCCCTGGGAACCGAGCGCGACCGGGTATCCTATGACCGCGGTCGACGGCAGTTTCAACAGCACGGTCGAAGATGTAACCACTGATCTGGATACCACTGGCCTGACCCCTGGCCGCCACATCATCTTCGTGCGAGGCCAGGATTCCGCCGCTAACTGGGGACCAGTAAGCGCGGCATTTGTCGAGGTCAAGCTGTTCAGTGCCAACCCGACCACTCAGGCTGTGTGCAGTCCGGCCGATGCCAGCTTCACTCTGAATGTGGGAGGCTCCGATCCGGTCACGCTAAGCGCTTCTGGTAACCCGGCCGGCACAACAGCCGATTTTTCGGTCAATCCGGTTTCACCGCCAGGCAGCAGCATCCTGACCATTGGCAACACGGGCAGTGCCGCCCCGGGCAGCTACGCCATCGACGTGACCGGCGTGTCCGCCAGCGCAACGCAGACCACCACCCTCCATCTTGACCTGTATGACGGATCCCCCGGCGTCCCGACCCTGATCAGCCCGGCCGACGGTGCGGTCAACGTGAGCGTTACACCGGCCTTCACCTGGAATCCCGTCGCGCAAGCAGCCACCTACAGTATCGAGATCGCCACCGATAGTGCATTCAACATGGTGGTCGACTCCGCATCGGGGCTGAGCAACACCAGCTACACGCCGGCCGTTGCTCTCAACACCGGCACCCGGTACTTCTGGCGGGTCTGGGCCGACAACACCTGTGGCCCGGGCACTTACTCGCCGGTGTACAACTTCATCACCGTTGCCGCGCCCGGCGACTGCGGCCCTGGCTCGGTGGCCAGTTTACTTCTCAGCGAAGGCTTCGAAGCAGGCGGGACTGGCTGGACTTCGGGAGGCAGTGGCAACACATGGGCGCTGAGTACCGCCCGGCCCCACACAGGCAGCTACGCCTTCCATGGTGACGATGTTACTTCCATCAGCGATCAATACCTGGTCTCGCCGGCCGTTTCGCTGCCGGTAGGGCAGTCGCCCTTGAGCCTCAAGTTCTGGAACTACCAGGAGATGGAGGATCGTTCAGGTGGCTGTTATGACGGCGGTGTTATCGAGGTCAGCAGCGACGGCGGCGCCACGTGGATCCGCCTGGAAAGCGAATTATTGACCGATCTCTACGACGGGCCGATTTACAGCGGTTCCGGCAACCCGCTGGGCGGGCAGAATGCCTGGTGTGGTGATCCCCAGGATTGGCTGAACAGTATCGTCGATATCGACGCCTTCGCCGGTGAGACGGTTCAGTTCCGCTGGCGACTGGCTACCGATAGCTCAGTGGGTCGAGAGGGCTGGCACGTCGACGATGTGGTGGTGCAGGCCTGCGAAGTACCCTGCGCGTATGATGTCGACTCCTCTGGCCATGTCGACATAGCCGACATACAGTTGGTTGCCGGTTTCTGGGGCAGCCCCCATCCCATTTATGATTTCAATGGCAGTGGCACCGTCGACGTCGACGACATCCAGGCCGTCGCCAACTGGTGGAACACGATCTGTATTGATTGATGACCCCTCCCCGAGCCATGGAGTCGATGTTTTCGTCAAAACCCTGACGCTTCTCTGCAAGTTTGACATCTCCCCCTCCCAATCTGGGAGGGGGCCGGGGGGTGGGTCAACAATGCCCTATTCAGAATAGCCGGGAAACGCGATAACTATTTTGCACATCGATTGCATAGTGCTATAATCTGCACGCTTTGAGCGCCCCGCTCAAAGCTCGTTCCCTGTTTCAACATCAGCCCAGCTAGAAATCACAGGAGGCACAACCGAGATGAATCGTCGACTCCCCGTCCTTTTCCTGGCAGCCATGCTCACCATAGCTTTGGTCTTGCCAATCCTGCCTGCTGCTACCACAGCGGACGCCAGCCCCGTCCAAACCGATGGGGGCATCCAGGTGCGGGTGCCCAACTTCGCCTTCGATCCCATCCTGGAGGGTGAACCCAAGCTTAGCAATGAGCAGCGCTTCGAGGCTACCGACTCCGGCTTCCGCCTGGTCCAATTCTACGGCCCCACAGAGGACGCCTGGTTGGTCGAGTTGGAAGCCAGCGGCCTGACAATCCTGCAATATTATCCCCACTATACCTACCTGGTCTGGGCCGATGCTGCAGCTACCCGTGCTGCCAGCCAGTTCGACTTCGTTCGCTGGACCGGCTCCTTCCATCCCGTCTACAAGGTCAACAGCGACTTGACGGGCCGCGAAGGCATTGTTCAGAATGTCGATATCCTCTTCTACAACGACGGCAAGATCGACGAAACACTGGCGGCCATCGAGGCGTTGGGGGGCAATATCGTGCAGGTCTACCCGGCCCAGCCAGACAAGGCCTTCTTCGATGCCATTGTCGAGATGGATGCCAACTCCTTTGACAGCATTGCCACCATCGGCAGTGTGCTCTGGTTCGGTTACTCTCATCCCGAGCCTGTGCTGGACGACGAGATGGCGACCCAGATCGTGGCTGGAAACACGGTGGGCGGCGTGCCCCAACTGGGCTACTACGCTCACCTGGCCAACCTGGGCTACGATGGCACAGGCGTGCGCTGGGCCACCGTGGACACCGGCGTGGACTACGCCCACCCTGATCTCAATACGCATATCGCCGGCGGCTATAGCTTCCCCGGCGCATGTGCAAGCCCCGATGCTGGCGACGATTGCCCCAACGGCGGCCACGGCACCCACGTGACCGGCATCATCGGTGGCACCGGTGCAGGCGATGGCGTGGGCAATACCACTGACCCCGACGGCTTCCTCTACGGCGTGGGCATCGCCCCCGGCTACGAGATCTTCGCCATGAACTCCCTGTCCGCCTCCGCCTGGCCCCCGACCGGTGGCTGGCAGGAGCACAGCAAGCGGGCGGTTCTGGGCGGTGCCATCGGCGGCAACAACTCCTGGACCACCGGCGAGGGCACCCAGCACGGCTACCAGGCCTCCGAGCGCACCCATGACATCATGGTGCTGGACGGCAACTTCGACACAACCTCCGTAGCCGAGCCCTTCATCGAGGTCTTCTCGGCCGGCAACTCCGGCTTCAGTGGCCTGACCTCACCCAAGGAGGGCAAAAACCTGATCGTCACCGCGGCCAGCCTCAACTACCGGGCTGGAAACATCGATACGATCGCAGGCTTCAGCAGCCGCGGCCCGGCCGTGGACGGTCGCTGGGTTCCCACCATTGCCGCACCAGGCGATGACATCGCCTCCACGCGGCGCCTCGGAACGGCCAGCCAGTGCACCAGCACCATTGCCGGTACCAATGGGCTTTACTCCCTCTGCTCCGGCACCAGCATGGCCGCGCCTCAGACCTCCGGCACCATCGTGTTGGCTACCGAGTGGTGGCGGGACACCCAGGGCGGCAACGACCCCAGTTCGGCCATGGCCAAGGCCCTTGTGGTCAACGGCGCGGTGGACATGGGCACCCCTGATATTCCCAACATTCATGAAGGCTGGGGCCGCATCAACAGCACCAACATCATCAGCCCGGCGGTGCCGACCCTCTACTGGGACCTGCCCGTAGATTTCGCCAACAGCGGCGAATCCTGGCAGCTCTCCCTGGGCGTAATCGATCCTGGCCAGCCGCTCAAGGTGACGTTGGTCTGGGCCGACGCGCCCGGCGCGGTCGGCGCCAACCCCGCCCTGGTCAATAACCTGGATCTGACGGTGGAGAACGGCGGCAACACCTACCTGGGCAACGTCTTCAGCGGCGGCTGGTCGCAGACCGGCGGCGCAGCCGACAGCATCAACAACCTGGAGAATGTCTACGTCGAGAGCCCCGGCGGTGACATCGACATCACGGTGGATGCGGTCAATATCGCCGGCGACGCGATCCTCTACAACGGCGACCCCACCGACCAGAGCTTTGCCCTGGTGTGCAATAACTGTGCCCTTTTCCGGGACTTCACCCTGGATGCAACCCCCGCGTCCGCCGCGATCTGCACCCCTGACGATGCCGTCTACGACATCGAAGTGGGGCAGATTCTTGGCTACGACGACCCGGTGACCTTGAGCACCAGCGGCGAACCGGTCGGCACCACGGCTACCTTCGATACCAACCCGGTGATTCCCCCCGGCATGAGCCAGCTCACCATCAGCGACACCGCTGCGGCCACCCCGGGCAGCTACAGCATCGCCGTGGCGGGTATCGCTCCAACCAGCACCCACACGGTCATCGTCGGGCTGGAGATCTTCGACGCGGCGCCGGCGGCACCAGATCTGCTGACGCCACCCGACGGTGCGTTCAACGTCAGCACCACGCCTGCCTTCACATGGTCCGACGTGGGAGCGACCAGCACCCTGATCGAGATCGCCACCGACAACGCCTTCAACAATATCGTCGACTCTGCCACGGTGCCCGGCACCAGCTACAGCGGCGCCTCCCTCAATACCAGTGTGACGTACTTCTGGCGGGTGACTGCCGACAACGCCTGTGGCAATAATACCTCGGTCACCTGGAGCTTCACCACCCTGGCTGCCCCGGGCGACTGTGGTCCTGGCACCACACCCTACCAGGTGTTCTTCGATGACTTCGAGAGTGGTGCAGTCGGCTGGACCACCGGTGGCACTGCCAGCACCTGGGGAGTTGGCGGGGGTGTTGCCCCCAGCGGGCCGGTCAGCGGCAGCTCCGTCTATCACGCCGATGACGTCGGCTTTGTTTCCGACCAATACCTGATCTCTCCGGCCGTTGCGCTGCCCGTTGGCCAGTTGCCGTTGAGTCTCAAGTTCTGGAACTACCAGGAGATCGAGGATAGTTTCAGTGGTTGCTTCGACGGTGGTCTGTTGGAGATCTCCACCAACGGAGGTGCGACCTGGACGCAACTGGAGGCGGAACTG
>JAYELL010000089.1 GCA_034717495.1 Chloroflexota bacterium
CATGCCTGGGTGATGAAACATTTGTACAGGTTGGTCTGCACCCCTTTGAGCAATGGATAATTCTGTGTTGCATTGAGGAAGTTCTGCGTGCCGGTCATCTCGACATACTCGTCGAGGTAAACCTGGACCCTTGTTTCATCGGTGAGGATCTCTTCGCGCCGTTGCGCGACCTGGCTGGCGGAGGTCCTGCGCAATGCCAGCAGCGGCTCGAAATCTGACAGGAAACCCTTCTCATGAAATTGCATCTTTACCCACGGCGGGTTTCCCAGCACCAGATCGAAGCCGCCCCTGTCCGCGAAGACTTCGGAAAAGGCCAGCTCCCAGTGATGGAAACGGTGCTGTTCCGCGGCCTCGTCGACCAGCGCCAGCCGCGGGTTCTCTTCGATCAGCTCGTCCACATTGCTGACGGTGGCAACGGCCACATCGGCCAGGGGAGCCTGCGTCGCTGCCTCTTCCATTGCCGCGTCACCGAACAAGGCCCTCTGCTCCATCAGTCTCACGTAGCCCGCGTCCTCGGCCCGGAAGATGGCCTCGATGTCATTGAGGAATTGGTTGCGGCTCGGCAATTCACCTGCAGCCTCGATGGGCCAGAACCAGAGCGCGCTCCAGCTATCCATGGCCAGCTCCAGCCGCCGGTAGGGGGAGGTGGGCCGGCTGAGACGGTCCAGCTCTACCTCCCTGGCCCGGATGGACGATGCTTCGTACGCCAGAGGTATCGCGCGGTCAGCCCCCTCCGTTTCCCTCCGTCCCCCACGCCCCCAAACAGGGATGTGCTGTCTGGTCCGCTCCAGCAGGACCTGCCGCTCGGCCAGGTGGCGCTGCCACAACGCATCGGCTGCATCCGACAGGGCCTGCATGTTGCGCAGCTCGGCCTTGCTGATCTTCCCGGTAAAGCCCTTGCGCCAGTCCTTGATGGCCCGCGTTTCCTCCGGGACCAGGGCCTTGATCACCTTATCCCTGTCGAAGGCGGCCATGCCTTTGTCGGGCAGCAGCCAGTGATAGACGCTGCCTTTCGGCCGGGGTTGCCCCAACGGAGCCGGCGCGGGCGCTTTCTTCTGGTAGTCACCGCTCAGCACATCTTCGGCGCTGTACACCTGCCGCCGCGCCCCGATCAGGCTGTTGCCCACCGCCATGCGGGCGCGGTACCAGGGCGCTTCCGAGCCCTTGTAGATGGTGTTCAGCCAGATCGAGACCTGGGCCAGCGCCACGGCGGTCGGGTTCAGGTCGACCCCGTAGGCGTTGTGGGCCGCCAGATAAGCCTTCACCCGCCGGCGCTCCTCCCGGTACGGCTCGGGTGCCAGGTGCTCGTCCAGTTCCTCCTGCTTGCGACTCAGGTAGGCGTCGGCCAGCTGGTTCAACGCCTCGTTGATAAAGGCGCCCGACCCCATGGCCGGCTCGCAGATGGTCAGTTCCAGGATCTCGTCGGCGCTTTTATCCTTCAGCAATTCCTTGAGGCTGTATTTGACCACGCTTTCAGTGAGGACTTCGGGCGTATAGTAGCTGGCCGATTTCTCCCGGTCGCGCCCCGCCAGCCGAAAGATGAATGTGCCCGGCTCGTAGCGCTTCCTGCGCCGGCTGCCGTCAAGCCCCTCCTCGTAGACGAACTCCTCCGGGGTGTATTTCTCAGGCTGGTCGTGTACCTCCTGCACCGGCACGAAATAGGTCTGCACCGTGTCGTCCTTAGCCGGATCGTCCCCGGCCGCCTTCACTTCATTGACCGCTTCCCGGGCAAAGAAGCCGCTGTAGCTGAGCAGGCCCTCATAGACCGCGCCCAGCTGGTTGATGCCCAGCTGCGCGTAGCTGATGCGCCCCCGCTGGCTGCGCCTGTTCCTGATCTCCCGCGACAGCGAGAGCTGTTCGATGATCTCCTGCAGAACGGAGTTTCGAAATCTCACTGAGGAGAGCAGGGGGGTGGACACCCGGTCGAACAGCGGGCTGTGCAGGCCCGCCAAACGAAAGCCGTAGTCGTCGTAGAGGGGCTGGTCCTCGAACTCGAGCTCGCGGGCGATGGGATTGTAGCCCTCGTTCATCAGGCGGAAGAGTTGATCCAGGCTGTCGTCGATGAAATAGCCATTCTGCGCATCATCCGTGGCCAACGGCACCTGCTCCAGGTCGCGCAGCGATTCCAGGCTGTAGCCGGTCCGGTAGGCCTCGCTCTTCATGGGAGCGATCTCCAGCTCGCCGCCCCGCGCTTCGGCGTAGAACAGGAACAGCAGCCGGTAAAGGTAGGTCAACGCCTCGTTGGTCAGCTTGCCGGCCAGTTCGTCATCTTGAAACAGCGATTGTTTTGCCACGTTCCGCTGGTACCAGATATACTCGTTGGCCAACAATTCCACCGCCCGCCGCGCGCCATACTTCAGGTCGCTGGAGACGGCGTAGGCGTGTTTGTGGCTGTTTTCATCCAGGGTCTCGTGGATGGCAACGCCCTCGTCGGGGGCCAGCGCGTCTTTCGAGAACAGGGCGGCAGTCGCGCGCAAGGCGTCCCTTTCCCTGCGCCCGAACAGCTCGTCCAGGTCGAACATCAGGTACTGGCCGTAGCCCCACTTGCTTCTTTCGATGAGGTAGGCCACCCTGCCGCCCAAAAGGATCACCCAGCGCGGCGGCTCGTCCACCCGCAGGATCTCACCCACCAATTCTTCCCACGGCGCTTCGGGAACGTCCTTCTTATCGATATCATCCAGTCCATGGTACTGCTCGTAGAGGGCCGGTTGCTCCAGCGGTGAATCCTCCTCGTCCGCGAAGGGCGTTTCCACCAGCCACAGATAGGGGTTACCGTCCCGGTTGACAGCCCCCAGCAGCGGCAGAGGTTCCCCTGTGCGCAGATAGCGCAACTGCCGGTCGTAGGTGAAACCCAGCGCCTCCAGCAGCGCCACATGCAGCTTATGCGATGGTGGATAGCGCCGCCTCAGATCGTCCCGTTTCATCGCCTCCTGCTTGGCCGAGAAATACTGGGCGGCAAGCCGATCCAGTCGCCGGTCGGGCGCGTCCGTGCCCGCCTCCCGCCACCGGGCGAACAGCCCTTTCAGGTCCTTTTCCAGCAGCGCGTCCAGATAGTGGTAGCTGTAGAACTCGCCGACATTGTGAATGGTTGTCAGGTTTAGTGCCATAGAGAATCCAGTGGTTGCCAGTGCGCAGTTAAGCCAAATAACCGGCGTTACGTAGTTCGCATGCTGAGTGCGTCCGGCGGGAGCGATCAAAGTGTGCCAACGGGTCAAATGACATCCTGAGCCTCGCCAGCACGTCAGCAGACGATGCGAGAGCTACGCCAGCAGGCGGTGCGGCCTAGCAAGGCCACCGAGAGGTGTGAGCTAGGCGGTGCGTGACGTCAGCAGACGGTGCGGCCTAGCAAGGCCACCGAGAGGTGTGAGCTAGCTAGGCGGTCCGGGAGGACTTCGAAGGGCGGCATTTGACCCCTGTTTTTTCAAGGTGCGTAACTCCAAAAAACAATGCGATCTGTCATTGTGAGATGCGATTTTCGAAAACTCAATCGACCGTTGTCGTTGTTTTCATCGGGCCCACGTAAAAGTTCTCAAAATCAGACAGATGTGTAGGTCATTCTACCAGCGTGACATCTCTGGTAACTGGTCGATGCTTGCTCGAACAATCAATGTCGATGGGCAGGAACACCCTTTCGGATCGCATGCAGCGCCCGCTCGGCCAGCACACGGGTCTTGCCCGTGCCGACCGGCGCCAGCACCAGCAGTGCACCGTCAAGGGTATCGATGATGCGTTGTTGCTTTGGATTGGGTGTGGGAAGAGTCATGGTCAACCGTTCATTTCAGGGTTGTCCGGCCGGCTCTCAGGCTGGCATGCCAGCAAACACCGTTGCCACCCGTAGATAGGGTGTGGGATCGGTTGAAAAGCTTTCTCTTAACCATTGCTGGCGGCTCTCGTAGATCTTGTTTGTCTCATCCAGTTGGTACTGGAGGCGGGCCCGGCGAGCGCCGCGGGCGTTGGCCAGCTCTGCTTCGATGCGCCCCACCTTCTTCTGATGCCACTGCTTGAGACGACGCATATCTTCCTGCAGCCGCCGGCGTTCGCTGTCCGCTCGATTCATGCGCAGCGACTCCATGTGGTCCCTGGCAGCATCCACGGCCCCGGGTAACAGTGCCGCCATCGCATTGACCTGTTGAGATGATGGCGCGCCTGGGTTGGCCAGGCCGTCGACAAAGCCGGACAGTCCCAGCGTCTCCTTGAGGTTCAGCATCATCCACTGGCTGCCGCCCTCTGTGTGTAATCCAAACCAGGAGGCGATTACCGGTTGGCTGCGAGCGTTCGACATGACGCCCTGGAATAGAAAAATGGCCTCATCCGCCTGCAGATCTGGCGTCAAAATAACGGGAGCCTCGTGCCGGCCAAAACGCACCATCAACTTGTCCAGCAGCCACTCAGCCGTTGGGTGCGGGTCCCAGAAGAGCTGCTCCCGGGGCCATTCACCCTGCCGCTTACGGGCATCGGCGATGGCCTGCATCACCCGGTCCCGGTCGGTAGTCAGCCTGAAGGTCCAGTCGTCCGGGACCGCTTCGTTTGGCATGAATTCGCAGCGTCGCTGCAGATCTTCGTTGGCCAACAACGAAAACTCGGGGCGCTGGGGATGGTATTCAGGCAGCTGCGCCACCTGATCCGACGCGACTAGCTCCCCGAACGCAGCCTTCGAAAAAGCGATGTCGTCATTGAACAGGCTGAACGACTCGCCCCGATAATCTGCCATGTCCCCATCCCCTTCATCGGCCCCGCCCATGAGGATTGCCAGCCAGTCCGATTCTGGCGATTGGTCGGGGATAATCTCTTCAGGCGTTTTGCCTTCCGCCACACCCTCCGTGATTTGCTTTTCCTCGCGTTGCGCGTCGTGTAATCCAAGAATCGTGGCGGCATCGCCGATATTCTTCTGCGCCTCCGCCTCCTTCTCGATCAACCGTTCAAGGACACGCATGTCCCCTTTGATCGTCCGATTCTGCGAAATGGTAAGCAGATAATGGATGAACGGTGGCGTATGTTGGCCGTAGCGGTCAATGCGTCCATTGCGCTGCTCCATGGTGATCAATGACCAGGGGATGTCGAAATGCACCATCAGATGGCAGAAATAGTGCAGGTTGACCCCTTCAGATGCCACGTCGGACGCGATCAAGATGCGTTTGGGCGAATCCTCCTTGCCGAAGTCCTCGACGATGTGCTGCTGTTCCACGTCGGGCAGGCCGGCGTGGAACACCACGACGGAGTCCTCGTCGGCACCGAATTCCTTGATCAATTGCTCCTGCAGGAAATACAACGTGGCGATGCGTTCGGAAAAAACGATGATGCGCGGCGCGGTGCGGGACGCGTCTGCTCCCAGCTCGCGCAACAGGCTCACCAGGCGCTGGTATTTGCGGAATGTATCGGTATCCACCGCTGTGGCCAGTGCGTGCAACTCACTCAGAGTCTCGAAATCGGCCTTCAGCTCGGAGATGCGTTTGGCCCGTTCCGCCGGGCTTATCTCCAACTCCGCCGCCAGTAGATCCTCATCTCCTGCGCCGATTTCGTCATCCAAATCGATCTCTGGCAACGGCCCCTCGCCGAGTTCCTGAAGCCGCTTGCCGATGCGTTTGAGCCTGCCTTCGATGGTCCTGGTGCAGGCGATCGGGCTGGAGAGAAACGCCTTGAGCAGGCCAATGCGATAGAGCGCATCCCGCATCGAGCCTCCCCTGTGCAGCGTCGCGAAACTCGCGTCCCCCAGCCGGTCGAAGAAACATTCCTCAGCCACGCTGGCAGGGATACTCTCCAACTCAACCGTCCGCTCGCTGAATTGGCCTTCAACCTGCTCTTCGATGTCCTTCTTGAAGCGCCGCGTGAACAGCCCCTTGATCTCCTCCGACGTATAGTCGTGAACATCAGCGATGGCCGTGGGATCCAGCATGTTGATCAGATTCGCAAAGCTCTCTGCGCGACCGTTGTGCGGCGTGGCCGAAGTCAGGATCAGGCTGTCGCAGGTGCGGGCCAGCAGGGTAGCAAGACGGTTGCGTTGGCTGCCGAAATTAGCCACATTGTGGCACTCGTCGATGACGATCACATCCCAGTGGCATTGTTCCAGGTAATGGCGATATTGGGCGTCGTTTTTAAGGGTATCGATGGAAATGATGACCCGGTTGTAATAATAAAAGGGGTTTTTGTTGCTGGGGATCCTGGCCCGCACCCGTCGCAGCCCCACCGAATCCAGCCGCACCAGGGGAATGGAAAAGCGCGCCCAGATCTCCTGCTGAAACTGAGTCAGCATGGATCGGACAGCGATCACCAGAATGCGCTCGCCCCGTCCCCGTTTGATCAACTCGGCCAGGAGGATTCCCGCTTCGATGGTCTTGCCCAGGCCTACGCCATCGGCGATGAGGATTCGTGGCCGCAGCGCCTCCAACGCCATGTGGGTGGGCGTCATCTGATAGGGCGTGTAGTTGAACGCTCCCTGGTCTCCCAGATGAATTTGATCGTCGGTGGGCGGCGTACGCCGCAACAGGCTTTCCAGAAAGAGGCGGGATTTGCGATATTGGGGACTATCGTCGGGCACCAACTGGGTTTCCTCGGGCCGCAGTTCGGTCATCCGGTCCAGTTCGCTGAGGAACACCGCTTCGTGATTGCGCACCAGCTCCGACAACCCCACCGCACGCACGGCCGCTCCGCCTGTCGAAGTGGGCAGAGCGCTTTTCACCAGCCACTCTTCGTCTCGAACCACGATACGAGCGCCGGGTGCGAAAGTCACACGTTCAGCCATTTACAGCGCCACCTTCAGATCCTGCCGGCCAATCACATCCAGCACATGGTTCAGAACCTGCGCGTCGTCATCCCATCCCAGCACCGAAGTCAGATCGCTTTCGGCATCCCCTGCAGCGACGAAATAGCGTGTCGCACCAACTATCAGCGCCTGGTGCTCTGCCGGAAGCTCACCATACCCAGCCAGCAGCGAAGTAAGTACCTCGGCAATCTTCTCTGCCAGGTTGATGTCCAGGAACTCGTTGGCGCGCAGCGCCCTTCGGCAGTCCGCCAGGTGTTGCGTCACCTGCCCGGTCAGTGAGCTGATCTGGTCCCGGGGAAGCGTTTCGCACATGGTGTTGAACAGATGCCAGACACCGGGGTCGATGGTGGCATCGGGTGGGGACAGAGTAGTGTGATCGGTCATGAGGCTCAACCTTCCCAGATGTGCCCGGAATCGAAACAGGTTTCAGGAAAAAAGACAGGGGCCCCTGCACGGAACGCACGGCCCCCCATATTCTGCTATTCTACCATGGATTCGTGGTCCGGCATATGATCCAGATCATTGTTTCTTTCCTTACCACCAGATCGGCTCGAATACACCAACTGGTATTGGCATGTAATGGCAACTGGCGAAGGTCAACTGAATGGCGCTATTGAAGACAACTTCTTCTTTCCAGTGGGAATCGAATATCTGGTCGACAATATCAGATGGGACGAAATCTCAAGCCGAGACGTCCTGGATCTGTATAGAGCATACCCTGAATCTTATGGCGGTCTCACAGGAATATGATCTCGATCATATTCCCTGCGGAAATGCACATAACTATCAGGATTGCGGCTTCATCCGTTCGCACACAGAACACCCTACCCAGACGCCTTCGCCCTAAACAGGAGCGTCAACAACCCGGGCGGTGATCGACCGTACTCAGTGTACAGCGGGTTTTGGCCTTCTCAGTAACCGCTCACAAGGTGACAACATGAGTATCCAAAGACGAGGTTTCCTGAAGCTATCTGCCACTGCAATGGCCGGCGCCCTGATTGCACAGCATCCAGATACGGGCCTGGCTGCTCCATCAACAAGATCGCCATCTGGGGATCAGTTTTCCGGAATCAATCTTGCTGGATGGGATATCGTGGTTGGTGATGCCATCTACGCGGCTCCTCGTGTGGACCCCGTCACCATTGATGACATCGAAACCGTCCATTTCCCGGAGTTCAGCGAGCTCAGAGCCAATATCCACCTGCGAAGGATCATGGCTCACAACATCACCTTCAAGAAAAGAATCGCCGACAACGTCTTCGATTTTGTGCACACCTTTGGCTACAAGTTTCGCCTGCCCTACATGCCCTCGACCAGCAATCCCACTCTGAATCCCCAGACCATCGAAGGCGGCATGGGACTTTGGGATGGCAGCGACACCCGCCTGGATTACGGCACCGGCTTTCAGTGGTACATCAACCCCTGGGGGCCTGACGCGGGTGCCATTCAGTCCTGGACCGACATCGACGGCGGGAGTTGGGCAAAGGTCGGCAACATGCCCCTCGACACGGCCTGGCACCAGGTGAGGATCACACTGGACGTTCGGCGAGAGACAACCGCCCTCGTCATTGATGGTACCCACTACCTGTGCCGCTTCAACGGTACGCCGAAACCGGCCACCTGGGGCACCGAACGAGCGGCCACCATCGCGGCGGAAATCGTAAGCCTCTATCCTGGCGAGAGCCACCCCGGCGCGCTGCACAAAGCCGAATTCAAAGACTGGTTCTGGATCTGGAAACCGTACAACCAGCGCACCATCTTCTTACCTACAGTATCCAGGTGACGGTCCACTGTCCTCAACCAAATCGCCACGCCGCCCCATCACCGCCACCGGGCTATGCCGCCCATGCTTGACACACAACTCGTCCATCCGGAAGATCGCATAGCTCGCCCAGGTCGTCTTCACGTCCCGATGTCCCAACAGATCCGCCAACGACGCCAAATCCCCGCCGTTCAATAAATACTCCCGCGCAAAGCCGTGCCTGAAGCTGTGCGGATTCACCGGTCCCTTCGCCCCCGACCGCCGCTTCAACCGCCGTAACACCTGCCGCACCCCGTTGGTCGTCAACGCCGCCCCTCCCCGATTACCCAGGTTGATGAAGACATGATCGTACGCCACCGCCGGGCGCACCTCGAGCCATGCTGCCAGCGCTCGACCCGTCGTCCGCGAGAACGGCACAACCCGCGTGTGGTTGCCCTTCTCCGTCACTCTTGCGACCTGTTTCGTTATGTCGACTTCACTGGTCTTCAGGTTGACCACCCCACCCACCCGGCAGCCGGTGTCCGCCAGGAAGAGCACCAGCGCCCTGTCGCGCCGATTGACCAGGCTGTCCCCTTCTGTTGCATCCAACAGCCGCACGAAATCGTCGGCCGTGATTGCCTTGGGTTCTCCGCGACCTGGCTTCGGGGTCCGCAGTTTGCGCGCCGGATTGGCCTCGATGATCTCTTCTTCGTACAGGAAGTTGAACAGGCGCTTGACCGCACGTACGTACCCGGCGACGCTGGCGATCGACAATCCACCCTCGATCTGGTCGCGGTTCGGGTGACCGACATACCTGCCCTCGCGCCCACGCAGGTACGCCACGAACCGCCGCAGGTCGCCGACAACAATCTCTTCCAATCCGCGGTCGCCCATGAAATCCACCAGCAACGCCAGTTTCTGTTCGTAATCGGCCACCGTCCGCGGACTCCGCCCATCTGCTTCCGTCGCCACCAGCAACTCCCCAATCGCCTCACTCAGCTTCATGATGATGTTCCCCTCAACCATTTACGTCCATCAATAATCGCGCCCGCTACATGGCCTTCTGGTATCCAGACACGAAGTCCCGCCGTCAGGCGCCCCGGAGCGGGCGCAGCGAAGCGAAGTGGATTCTG
>JAYELL010000090.1 GCA_034717495.1 Chloroflexota bacterium
CGTCGGGATCGCCGTCGCCAGCCAGGTCGATCAGGCTTTGCAGGCCTCGCTCCATGCCCATTTGCATGGCAGCGGCGGAGGTCAGCGGCGTGGCGCCACCGTAGGCGCTGCCCATGACATACTCGGTGTCAGGATCGATCGGTACGACCATGAAAGCGTCGATCGGGCTGCCGATGTTGGTGGCGGTGACGTCGACGTCGATGAAGGAGCCCTGGACCACAGGATTCGTGCTGGGCGTCTGGGTGATCCCACCATCGAATTCGTACATCGAGTTCCAGAAGCGGATCGTGGCCTGTTCCTCCGACTGTTCAAGGACCTCCACGTGGACACCCCACTGCACATTGCTGTCACCCGGGTTACCGGTACCAAGGCCGGCTGGGCCGATGGGCACACCATAGAGTGCCTCAAAGGGGGTGCCATCCGGCCACGTAACTCTCGTGGTGTAGTCACCTTGGGCGGGCACGGCGGCACTGGCATCGTCGTCATTGAGGTAAACGTAGTCGCCCTCGCCTGGATAGAAGAAGCCAGGATAGTAACCCATGGAGTCATGGAAGGCCGTGACCGGTGCTTCGCTGGGCCAGGTCTTCTCCTCGATGGGTGGATCCACATACTGGCCGGCATCGTAGTCGTAACCCAGGTGGGCGGTCCACTCGTTGGTGGGGGTGTGGCCGAAGGCGCCATCGCCGGGCAATGCGCGCCCACTGGGTGTCGGGCCAACCCAACCACCGTTTTGGCTATCAAACAAGGTATCGAAGCGCTTGGGCCAATTGTGGGACTCGATCACGATCAGGCCATGCTTGGGGCCGTAGCTGGGCGAGTCGCCGAGATCGCTGCCGATCTCGTAGTCGAAATCCTTGCCCGTGTCTCGGTAGCTGACCGTCATGCCGGGCGTGGTGTAAGGTAGACGGTCTACGATGCCTTCTTCGGGATCGTTGTAGTAGAAGTTGTAGGCGTCGTTCAGCGACTCGTCGAAGCCATTGTCGTCGCGCCACTCGAACAGATAGTATTGCTCGTCGATCTGCTCGAAGGGCACCACGGTCCAGCCAGCCACAGTCCAGTCACTGAAGTCAGTCTCCAGATCGTTGAAGTAGAGGTTGCCGCTGTCATCGTCTACCGAGATGTTGTCTACCCACCAGCCGGGATTGGACACAGCCGGATCGGTCAGATAGCGGAAACGTGTGTAGACCATGCTTTCGCCCGCGTATGAGCTGATGTCGAAACGCAGGTTACCCTCGCCGTGATCAGTCAATCCCCAGCCAAGGTTGTTGCCATTGGGATTGGTATCGCGCAGGATACCATCCATATCGGGTAAAGTGGTCCAGTTCTCGCCATCCGTCGAAACCTCGATGAAGCCGTAATCCCAGTCTTCCTCGATGTCCCAGTAGGCGTCGAAGGAGAAGATGACCTGGCCTGTGGCTCCGCTGAGATCCCATTCTCGGGTCACGGTGTTGTCCATGAGGTCGCCGGAGGTGGACCACCAGCCAATGCCCTCACCGGCCAGGTTCTCGACCTGTGTGAGCTTGTCGGGCAGCATGACGATCAGGCCGTCTTCGGTTCCTCCTGGCGCGTAACGGGCTCGACCAATCGTTACTTCCAGCTCTGGATCTTCGTAGTTGATAACCAGCGGATCACGCCAACCCAGCACGTAGTCCTGCCAGAGGTTGTGGCCGACAGGTCGGGTACCGCCCAGGATACCGCCCCAGACGCCGGCTGAATGGGCACCCCACCAGGCGTTGGAATTGCTGGCATCCGTAGCGTACAGGTCCGGAAGACCGAATTGGTGCTCGAACTCCTCCTGGATGGCGCCCACGTCCAATTGTTCGGGATCAACGTTGAAGCCCTGGACGAAATAATCGTCGCTTTCATCGTCGGGTGTACTGTGGCCGCAGATCTGTTCAGTGTCGGGGAAGAGGGAGGAACTGCTGGTGCTCAGGCGGTCCTCGCCGCCGCCATTCTGGAAGGCGCGGCCAGCGTGGATCATCACGAAAAGATCCACGATGTGGTCGCCGTCAGCATCGAACTGGCTGCAATCCAGGGAATCGCCCAGTTGGTCCCTGATAGCTGCGGCCACGTCGGGTGCAAACTCGCGGTAGTTGGCGTCGCTGAAGGTGGGCGAGGCGCAGGGACCAGCGCCGCCATCGTCGCTGTAGCGTGCATAGCCATAGTACTCGTGGGAGTGGTCAAGCGCAACCGTGGTCTGCAAAACAGCGCCGCCAGCGCGGTACTCCAGCTCACGCGAGCTCTCCAGCAGGTAGTTCTGCAGGGTCGAGCCGCGCAGATCGACGGTGCCCAACACGGGATGGTCAAAGGGCTGGTAACCGGCGTCAGGGCCCTCGCCGAAGAAAGCCTCTTCATACTCCTCGAGTGTGAAGTTCTGCTTGAAGAACTCGAAGTTGTCACGCGGTCCCGGTGGCGGGTCGTCGCCGAAGTTCAGGGGACCCCAGGTGAATTCGGTATCTACACAGGCACCACCGGGATCGCCAGAATCGGGATAGGGTCGGGTAATGGTATCTGTGCCGTCAAATCTCACTGTCACAGCCATGAGGCTTTTGGGCGGCGTAGGGAGCTGCCAATCCTCCGGGGCTGCGTTCCTGTCAAGGATCGCCTTTTCCCGGGCCATCAGGTTGCGGTAGGCCAGGGGATCGGGTCCGATGTAGGTGTCTTTCAACGCCTTCTTGTACCAGGCACTTACCGTCGCTTCGATTTCCTCGGGTGAGGCGTCCAGGGAAATGCGCCCTCTCTCCCGGAGCAACTCCGCTACGGTTGGGGCGGGCGGCATTCGGACGCTGCGCCACATGTCGCCCAGGTCGCGCGCCACGGGAACGTAGGCTGGAGCCTCTCCTTGCTGCCACAGCGCCGGGCCGCTATTGACGATGAGGTCATCACCGATCTCATCACGTGCCAGGGCAGCTGCGGGTAAGACAGCCGCGAGCAGCAGCGATAGGATCAGAATGACTGCCAATGGTCTGCCGAGTAATTCCGCGCTTTTCATAAAGTCCTCCTTGTGGAAACAGACGTGTCAAGCGTTGCTGAGTACTGAGAAATCGTCGATCGGTCAAGCGGTGTAGTTCGATAAACACCCCCTCATGGCGATGAGTGTTTCATGTCACCGTTTTCAGGGACTCCATACTTCGTCGACGGAAATATTAGTTCTGCGAGAATCAGCGACCAGGAATGGCCTTGGATTGATCGAGAGGCTGATGGTGCCTCAAGCGGGACTGCTACCTTGTGGTGGACATTTTTGTGGGGCTGAAGTCCACCGGAACCGATGTGTTTGTACTCGCATCCTGATTATAGCCGGGCACATCCGCTTTGTCAAGGTGTTTTTACCCGGCAGGGTGAATCTGAATAGACTGTAATAGGCAAAAAAAGAGGCAAAGGTCATCAAAAAACAACCCTTGCCTCTTTCGTTCAACGATTGGCGACGCTGTCAAACCGGACGATGCCGGCTGACAGGGTCGCTCATTTTGGGAACTACATCTATTCGACGGGAGCCCGGTCGGTGCGGTACATCACGCGGACGTAGCCAATCTTGCTCGGGTCCCAGTACTCGCGGGCGGCAAAGCCAAAGCGTACGCCGCCGATAGCCTCGGGCGCATTGCCCCAACCGGGGTCGCTGGAGGTCAGGGCGAAGCCATAGTTATCGGCGCCGCTGTTGACGATCTGAGCTACGTGGTCGGTGATGTCGAAGCGCATCCAGGTGCCGACCTTGCCACTGCCCAGGTGGATACCGTCCATAGCCGGCCCGATGTCGCCACCAGGGCTCGTCCACGGCAGTAGCCAGTTGGTTGTAGCCTCATCCCACGGGCTGAGCACCGCGTGGACAGAGACTTCCTCGATCTTGGACTGGTTCCAGTTGGCGAAGCCGCGGCCTTCCTTCACGAAGATGTAAAGGTAGGCGACATCGACCGCTGCATCGCTGGGGATGCAGGTGTGGATATCGTCACAGACCGGGATTTCAGTCCACACGACGGGCCGCATCAAGTCCTGGTAGCCAACCCAGAAGGTGCCGGCATTGCCGAAGATCTCGTCCGGCCGCGAGCCGTCGATGAAGGTGTCCATCATCAGGTCGTAGCGGCGGGAGCGCATGATGTCGGGTTCGTCGTAGTCGACCAAAACGGTGTCACTGGTAACCGCCGGCATGCTGCCGGGGGCATCGGTGACATGAACCACGTTGTTGGTCAGCTCAGTGCCGCTGGGCACGCCGCCGTCCACCGTGGCCTGGTAGGTGATCATGGCAGGCTCGACACCAGCAGCGACCTGGTCGAAGCAGACCATGAAGCCATCGCTGATGACACCCTCTGCACTGCCGTTGTTGACCAGGGCCACAGCATTGTCACCAGCGGCATTCTCGATGCCGATGGTCAGCGGGCCAGCCAGGGAGCCGTTGAGATTGTCATAAGCGTAGACGATCTCGTAAACGCCTGGCGCGTTGTCTGCAGCGCGAGCCACGATGACCTCGAAGTCGAAGGTGTCCGCGCTGCCGCCCCAGAACTGGATGTCATCGTACTCGACGAGTACGACACCACCAGGCGTACCGGCCGTGGCCAGGGATACGCCATGGTTCAGCGCCTCATCGTAGAAGATCTCGAAGTCCTGCCAGTTGATCGCCAACAGGTTGTTAGGCGCATCGGCGTCGGGGATAGTCTGGGAGATCCAGGGGGAGCCGGCGTAGTTGCTGCCCGGGTCGAAAATGGCGAAGCCATCGTCGGTGAAGCCCATTCCGGAATATTCCATGCCGAAGAAGGAGATCGGATCACCAGTGGAGAAAGCGGCCCATACTTCGGTATCGCCGGTGATGCCGTCCTGGGTCAGGATTCCAAAGTCTTCGAGGTTTACATAACCGCCGAAGGGAGTGTCGCACATGGGATCGTCCGCGCTGGTGGTCATATTGTAGGCTATAGTGGGAACGGCCATGACGCCGGTCCAGGTTAGCTGGTTGCCATCCACCATGACGTCGCCGAAGTTGGCCGTGGCCGAGCCGTCGACATAGCTCATGCCCGCCGGTATGGTATCGGTCAGGGAGTAGCTCAGGTCGACGTTGCCGCTATTGGGCTGGACGTAGATGGTATAGGTGACGGTGTCTCCAGGTGCGGCGGTTTCAACGTCCGCCATCTTGGTCACGTCGTCGCCGATGCGCTGCAGGTTCACGTCCACACGGCCCACGTTGCCGGGGTTGCCGGGATCGGTGCCGATGGTGAAGGCTCCGTACCAGTACTGGCCGGCTTCCATGTCCTCGTCGTAGTAGAGGGTCAGGTCGAAGGGCTCGAGGGCGCCTACCGAAGCAGGGCCATCCACCCACATGTTGCCGGCGTCGCCGTCGACAACGGCCAGGACCAGGGAAATGGCGTCGGGCTGGCTGTCGGAGCCGCCCCAGTTCTGTACCAGGACCCAGTAGGTGCCGGGCGTCGGATCGTCCTCGCTCAGGTATTCGTTCCAGGAGCCGGTGGTGCTGGCGCCTGTCTGGGTGCCGGCACCGGGCGTGTCGCCGGTGCCCCAGAAGAGGTCGGCATCAGGTGCTGCCGACTCGACTACCTCGGCCACCATGCGGCTGCTTCCTGCCGGAACGTCGAAGGCCATCCACCAGACGTCGTCCAGGTTATCGTAGGGATCGCCGTTGGTGGGATCCTGATCGAGTTCGAAATTGTATTCCGAGCCGAGAGCCAGGCCAAAGACCTCGATGGTCATATCGCTGATCGGGATTGAGGTCAGATCGGACAGCAGCTTGGAGCCGGCATCGCGCCCGGTGACGATTTCCACCAGTTCAGGGATGTCGCCGGTGGTTGGCTGCACGGCGATGGTCAGGTGCTGGGCCGGGGCCGCCTCGGTCACGGGGGTCAGGTCCAGTATGCCGAAGTACCACTGGTCCGCTGCAACGCCGCTGACATCGACAGTAACGGTTACGTCAACGCTGGCGCCAGGATCGACGGCAAAGTTGTCGGGGGTGACCGTACCGGCCAGGCCACCGTCCAGGTCCAGGCTGGCATTGTAGGTCATAGCCATGCCGGTGGGGTTTTGGAAGGTGCGGGTCCAGGAGCATTCGCTCACACAGGTGGCGTTGCTCAGGCTGGCCAGGTTAAGATCGCGCGGATCGCCGCCCTCGCGGGGATCGCTGGCCATGAACTCGTCGGTTGTCACGTCGAGTATCAGGCCTGCCTGTGCGGCATAGCCCAGTTGCACGTTGCCGGAGCCCTGGGCGAACCAGGTGGCCGGGTTCATGCCATCGTCGTTGAGCACGGCGGTGTCGGCGGTGCTCATCAGAGCGGATTCGATCTCGGCCGGGCTCCAGTCGGGATGCAGGGCGACCATGAGGGCGCCAGCGCCAGCCACGTGGGGGCTGGACATGGAGGTACCCTGGATGATGTTGTAGGTGTAGTCGCCATCGCCGCCGTCACCCTGGTGATAGGCTGCCCAGATGCCGCGGCCGGGGGCCGTGACGTTGGGCACGATCAGGTCGCTGAACCAGTTGCGGTTCTGGCCGCGGGAGCTGAAGGAGGCCATGACGTTGCCATAGGCGTCGTCCATGTCCTGTGCGGCACCAGAAATGGTACCCATGACATCGCCAGGGGCTGCGGCCAGGTAGGCCAGCAGGGCCTGGTATGCGTAGTAGTCGATGTGCACTGCAGGAAGTACATGGGTGTCTTGAGCCACGGCGCCGGGGCCGCCGCCAAACTCGTTGGGCTGGGCCAGGATGTAGCCACCTGCGCCGCCATCCAACACACTCTGACCCTTGGCAACGCGGCCGTAGGCGCCGCGCTCGCAGACCACGATCTGGCCACTGAAGGTGCCGGCCGGGAAGGCGTTGGGCGCACAAAGTCGGGCATCGTCAGCGGTGGCCGGAGGTACCACGAAGTCCGCCGACAGAACCACTTCTGCGGGACCATAGCCGGTGCTGATGGACATACCGTCCAGGGTAATGGTTGGGTTCGCGCCGTCGTCCAGGGTGATGGAGTTCAGGAAGGCACGGTTGTGGCTGCTGGCACCCACGGTGGTGAGCCAGGGCATGTCGCCGGGCGAACCAACGGTGGCATCGCCAGGGCCGGCGTTGCCAGCCGAGGTAGCCACGAAGATTCCAGCCTCGCGCACGGCCAGCCACTGTTGAGCGAAGGTATCGTTCCAGGGATCGGTGGTGGCAGCACCTGCACCGATGGAGTAATTGACGGCGTCGACGCCGTCCAGGACCACCTGGTCGCGGGCGCCTGTGAGCGCACTACCGGTGCAGCAGGCCGCGTACATGACCAGGTTGGCGTGGGGAGCCACGCCGGAAATATCCGCCGACCAGGAGCCGGTGGGGGTGGTGAGCGTCGCATCCATCACAAAGTTGCCGGCCGCCGTGCTGCTGGTGTGGGAACCATGGCCGTTACTGTCGCGGGGATCGCCTCCGTTGACTGAGCTGTAGCCCCAGGCGCCGATCAGCTTGTCGTTGCAGGGGAATGTGGGGTCGTAGCTGGGATCACCGGGATCACAGACGCCCACGTAGTTGCTATCGCCCCAGGGGTTGGTGTGATCGTAGCCATCACCACCCACATCGGCGAAGGAGGGGTTCCAGGGGTCGATGCCGGTGTCGATAACGCCGACGATGACGCCCTCGCCGTAGGTGGCAGGAAGGCCACCGGTCATGCTGCCATCCCAGATGCCAGGGGCCTGAATCCAGGCGGGGCCGGCATCGGTCTGCAGTTCGAACTCGCGGTCGCGGGTGACGCGCAGCACATCAGGCATAGCGGCTACTTTGGCGGCCTCGGCCGGGGTCATCTCAATGGTGAAGCCGTTGGCCACGGCCACGTACTGGTAGACCGCTTCAACCGGACGGCCCAGTACATTGCTGGCACGATCCAGGGCCTGGCTCTGCTGGCCTTCCAGATAGGCGATGTAGGCCTCGCTGGAGCTGGAGCGGGAGTTGAGCTTTTCGTCGCCCGTTACTGCCGTGCTGGTCGCTGCCAATCCCTCGACGCCACCGCGATAGGTGGCCAGCGGGGCATCGGTCAGCTCGACGATGTAAAGAGCCGGACCGGTTGCCCCCTTGGGCTCGACAACCACGCCGGTCCGATCAACGGCCTGGGCGGTTGCCTTTGTAAACTCGGGTGCCTGGTCGGCAGTTGCCGGTGCTGCCGCTGCGGGTAGAGCGGCTGTCACCAACATGGCGACGACCATTAGCAGCACAAGGATTCGACTTGTTTTTCCGTTCACCTTAAAATTCTCCTTTATCTTGCGTTTCAAAAAATGTGGATCCATTCAAACGTTGGTAGAAATGGTTTCTTCACGGATCGAGGGTTATAGGCACTTTGCTCCTTTCCTTCGGATCAATATCTCAAAGCTAACCGGCGCCTGAAACTCGTGCAGTTCTTAACGATCACCGATTGCCGGCACGATGACCGGTTCACGGGACTCTGTTGGAGGCACGTGAATGGGTGAACAACTGTGGGGGTGATTGGCTTGCGGTGAGGTGTCGATGCTGGTGCACAATGTCGGCCGTTTCTGGTACTGCTGTCTATGATGAGCAACGGCGCCAGCTGTGCGGACAGCCTGGCAACCATTTGCGATTGGAGGAACAAGACAAGGATGATTATACCAGAAATGATGCGGCTGAACAAAATGGAACAATGGGGAACAATGGTCAATGGTTAATTGTCAACGATCAATTGTCAATGGGTCACCCTTGCCAATTAGTGCGTTTGGTAGTGCAACAGGCGGCCACAGGTAGGGCAGAAGACTCTTTCGTTGCGTGCCCGCACTTGTTGCACGTTCCCCGTCGCTAGACTCACGCCACAGGCCTGGCAGGAGTTGTGCTGCATCACAGCCACGGCGCGCCCACCTTTCTGTCCTCGCAGCTGGCGGTAGAGGGCCTGATCATCCGGGGAAATGGCAGCCCATTGTTTGTTCAATTGTTCGGCTAACTGTTTCAGCTCGCCGGCCTTTTGGGTGAGCTCGTCGGTGAGGTCCGCTTGGGCCCCGTTCCAGGATGTTTCAATCTCGGCCAGAAGTTCGCTATCCAGCGCCAGTTGCTCCCGGCAAGTTTCGACTTGGTCCATGGCCTCCAGGATGTCATCCTCAAGGGCGCTGCGCCTGCGTTTCAGCGCCGCGACGTTGGCCTCCATGCCCTCGAGCTCCTTGGGATTGCGAACTCGACCGCTCATGAGGTCCCGCTCAGCCGTCTCAATGCGGGATGAAAAATCCTGGACTTCGTTTTCCAGCGATTGTTGCTTTTTGCGCCAGGCCGTCAGTTCCGACTCGCTCTGGGCTACCTCCTGGCGTGCCTCGCGAAGTTCAGCGGTTTCTCCCAGCTGATCCTGGATTTCGCCAATGCGCTGTTTGACAGCAGCCACTGCCAGATCGGTTGTCTGCAGATTCCAGAGGTCGGCGACGGTGCTCATGAGAGGTACTCCTGATTTGAGGGTGTGAATGAATGACGCGATTGGGGGATTATACCGCGGGTTGTGATATTTTTCCATTAGGCGTTTGGGGCGCGGGGACGCGGGGACGCGGGGAGGGTTTGGACCACGAAGGGCACGGAGGACACGGAGACGCGGCGACACGGGGACGCGGGGATGGGGAGACGCGGGGAGGGTTTGGACCACGAAGGCGCGAAGGGACACGAAGGCCTCGAAGCGCGAAGGGC
>JAYELL010000091.1:0-122755 GCA_034717495.1 Chloroflexota bacterium
AGGGGAGACAGGGGGAGGGGCGATACGGGGACGCGGCGACACGGGGGGACGGGAGACATGGGGAGGGGAGACACGGGGACGTGGAGACATGGGGAGGGGAGACAGGGGGAGGGGCGATACGGGGACGCGGCGACACGGGGGCATTGAGCTTTTAATACGCCCCGCGACCGCGTACCACCACGCCAATGGTTCGCCAAAGAATCTGAATATCGAGCAAAGGGGAATAGTTTTGAATATAGTAGAGGTCATCTTCGGTGTGCAGGTGCATCATGCGCTCGCTGCGCCCGTTGATTTGCCACCAACCAGTAATGCCTGGGGGTACTGAAAACCGACGGCGTTGCCAGGATTCGTAATGTTGAACCAGCAATGGCAGTTCAGGTCGGGGCCCGACCAGACTCATTTCCCCTCTCAGGACGTTGAAGAGCTGGGGTAACTCGTCGAGGCTGGTACGACGAATGAAGTGGCCCACCTGGGTGACACGCGGATCATCCGGGGATTTGTGGATCATGTCCCCGTTGCCGTTGGTTTTTGTGGTCTCGTCTGTCAGATGTTCCGCATTGGCGACCATGGAGCGGAATTTGTACATCTGGAACCTGCGTCCATTCTCGCCAACGCGTTCCTGAACGAAGAGGGCGGGGCCGCGGCTGTCCAGTCTGATGGCCGCGGCGACCACGAGCATGAGCGGCCAGAAAACCAGCAGGGTTAACGAGCCGACTGCCAGATCGAAGGCTCGCTTGACCACTCGATCAAAGCCGTCAATGGCTGGGTCGCGCAGGCCAACCAGGGGCAAACCGTTGAAATCCTCGACAGTTGCCTGGCTCATGGCCAGGTCGAAGAAATCGGGTACGACCCGGACTCGAACAGGATACTCTTGCAGGGCCATAACCAGACGCTCAATTGCACCGTGAGCCCGCAGTGGCAACGCGAAGATGATCTCGTCCACCTTCTGTCCATCGACGATTCCTGGCGTGTCCCTAACGGTGCCAAGCACGGGTGCACCCTGTATCCAAAGAGTTTGCTTGGTCGGATCATCATCGACATAACCAACCATGGTTAATCCAGCAACCGCTTGCGCCATCACCCCGCGACCCACCCGTTGGCCCAGTCGACCCGCACCCACTACCAGAACGCGGCGCGGTATCACATCCCGGCGGCCGGAAAAGCGCAAAGCGCCGCGCAGCCCCAACCTGAAGCCAATGAGCAGGATCAGGTCCCCGATTATGAAGTAAAGGAATAGTCGGCGCGGTACCTCGCGGAAGGTGAGATATAATACGCCAGCGAAGACGAGGCAAGCCACGGCGACGGCCCAAGTGATCGTCTGCGCTTCGTCCGCGGCGGTTGCGGTTCGCCGGGCATCATAAACCTGCGCGACGATAAAAGTGGTACCCCAGATAAGTACCACCAGAAGGTAAATGGGCCATGGCTGAACCACTTCCTCCCAGGTTAGCTTGACGCCAAAAGGCAGCCAGTATCGGCCCTGTTCGGCTGTGAACAGGGCTAACATCGTAATCAGGAGGTCAGATACGATTAAAAAAAGAATGGTATTTGTGTCAAGCTTTCGCATTGCAGAAATACCTCGCGCAGTTGATATAGTTACTCAAAACCGCGGGAAATTATACCACAGCCGATGCCAGAACAAAAAGTGCGTACAAAAGTACCATTCCCACTCAAGAAGAGGTCATGGGAGTTGCGCAAACGGACAGTCGCTTAACGCCGTTTTGGATCGGGGACGGCAATTCGAAAGTAGGCGTCAAGCGCAGGCAGGTTTGCCTCCCTGACAGCCAGGTTTAGTGTGCTGTTCAAGGGTAAATCCTGGCGGAGATGGAGACGCGTTTCCCAGCCCAACTCAGGAATCAATACCGAGCCTCTCAACCTCTCTTTTTTGACCAGAATGCCGTCACCCTGCCAGTTGGGATTTTGCAATAGATAGACCAGGGTCCAATGGCGGCGGGACAGGCGCTCAGCCTGCCGGGTGCTGCCGGAAGCGGCTTCGGCTATCCCCATCCGTTCCATAACTGACTGCACATCCAGCAACGTTGTGCCGTGAAGATAGGCCCGCAGTTGCTGGTGTACAACCAGGTCGAGGTAGCGCCGAAGTGGGCTGGTGGCTCGGCTATAGGCATCGAGCCCGAGACCAGCATGAAGTCCGGGGATGGTACTCTGGTGGCTACGCTTAAGGGTCCGCCGTTGGGCATACATGCCTGAGAGGGTGGTGTCTTCGGGAAGCTCGTCGTTCGGTGGATCTTGGATGGTGTAGGGAAGTGCAATGTCACGCTCCAACGAGAAGAGCGCAGCTGCTTCACCTGCCATAATCATTGCCTCTGTGACCAGCATTCGGCTCCACAATGGCAACAATGGTTCAATGGAGACTATGCCATCTCGAACCTGGATTTTCACTTCGGGCAGATCGATGACAACGGCGCCGTTGGCACGACGGCGAGCCTCGGAGGTCCTTGCCAGCGTCAACAACTGTTTGAATGGCTGTTCATTGAGACGCGTCTCTGCTTCCCGATAGCTGAGACGTTGTACACGAACCCAACTGGGGACGACCTCGCAGCCTGTGACCTGGCCATGGGCATCAACGTCCAGACCGAAAGACAGGGCTGGTGAGACGGGTTCCAGCCCCAGGGCCAGGCTTTCCGTGACCGCACGCGGCAACATGTGCACCGTGCCCTCCGGTAGATAGAGATTTGCTCCCCGGTTTCTCGCTTCCAGATCGGCTGGACTGTCCGGAGTAATCAGAGCCGCAACATCAGCGATATGAACCCAAAGTCGGTTTCCCTCCAGGCTGAGGGCATCGTCCGGGTCCTGAGTACCTTCATCGTCGATTGCGAAGGCAGGGAGGTGGGTCAGGTCGATACGATCTTCTTCAGGCAAAGCCGCAAGAGGGGCTTTGGGTTCGGATAGTGCCATGTCAAGGCGTTGAGGATGGGGATTGATGGAATAATCCCAGTCTCCCAGTTCCAGAAGCAGAGCGTGCGCGTTTTCCTGGGTCTGTGCCTTGCCCAGGGCATTGAGCACCCGACTCTTGTCTTGTTGACCCAGGGCTAACTCCCGTACATCCTGCAGAAACACACTATCTTCCGGCAGATAGGCTCCTTGTCGGGTTCGGTCCAGGAAGTCAGCCCAGGCTTGGGTCCGGGCGGCCTCGGCATCCCTGCGGCTTTTTTCATTTTCAATATCCTCGGCGGTGTTAGCGGTGATAAGGTCAGGCGTTCCCCGGAAGTACAGGCCATCAGCTACCCAGGTCCACGTCGCCCATGCCGTTGCAGGTGTGTACTCTCCAAAGGCAAGCTCGGTCAACTCGGCCAAATCAGTAGTTTCCCCTGCCAATAGTCCCCAGGCGGTAACTAGCTCACCGGCATCCGTGGTCTGTAGCTCCCCCAGGTCCTTCACAGGGCCCGGGTGAAGAAGAACCACATCCTTCGGCCGTATCCGCCGCACCGGGCCTTTGACTGTATCGAGTTCCAGGCGGTCGCCCAGCTGTCGAACAATGGCCTGACGGGATTTGTAGAGAACGAGGCTGCCTTGCGTAAGCTTCGCGTCTGGCATGAGGAACCTTTCTTCAATAAAGGGAGGAATAGCGCTCGGCCGGCACTAGTGTACCACACCCAGTCTCCCTTGATGCAAATCATCGATGGGTAGATACCGATCGGCGTATGCGCCGTTACGGAAGACCTGACACAATCTTGATACACTAAGGCGGTTCTGGCAAGCAAATTCGGTGGCAAGGAAAGAGCAGGAAGGTCAATAATGATAACACTGGATGTTTATGTTTCCACCGGTTGCGCAAACTGCGCGTATGCTCGTGAACTGGCAGTTCAGGTCGCCAGAGCATTTCCTGCAGTTGAGGTGAATGTGCTTGAATTGGGAGAGATCGAGAGTCCGCCTGAGACCGTGTTCGCCACACCGACCTACCTGCTTGATAGAAAACGCATTTCCCTGGGGAATCCTGATCACCAGGAACTTTATTCCCTTCTTGACGTTGCGCTGAATTCCTGATTCGCCCTCTTCGGGCAAGCTGTTGTCTGGTCTTCGGTACCTGAATGCTCGTTTTCTTGTCCACTGTGCAAGTAGAGTAGCCACGAACACGTGCTGAGCGCCGCCGAAGTATTGGTTCTCGCTTGTCCAGGTCAGGGTTCACCGTTGGATACCGATTGACACCTGAACCTCGCGGGGAAATCATTGGAACGTTCTGGGGTGAACAGGGCAAGCGTTTCTGCGTTTGTTGAGCAGGGGTTTATGACTACAATGGTCGTATCGATTTGGAGATGCAATATGACGAAACGTGAGCTGGATGCCCAATTGGCGCGAATCACAGACCCCGATCCCCTGATGCGGCTCGATGCTGCGCGCCGCTTGGGGCAGTTGGACGCACCTGGGCCTGATGGCACCGCCGCTCTTATCACGGCGCTGAACGATCGAGAGTGGAGCGTTCGCGCTGCTGCTGCGGAAGGCCTTGGGCGTTTGGAGAGCGATTCTGCCCTGTTCTCACTATGCGAGCAGCTGGAACATCCCCGGACAGAAGTTCGGCGTGCTGCGGTCAATGCTCTCGATGCTATCGGGGATAGACAGGCAACGGCGCCATTGATACTGAGGTTGGAAAGGGAACGGCACAATGAGACACGACGTCTCATTGTGCGCGCCCTTGGAAGACTAGGCGATGATCGGGCACTGGGGCCTCTGCAGCGGTTGCGCGGGGATAAACATTGGGCTGTACGGAGCGAAGCAGTGGCCGCTTCGGAACGGATAATGACTCGCCAGGAATAGACTCGGAGAGTTCCTTTCGCATGTTGATGTTAAAGAATCACTCCAATGACTGTGCTCAATCGTGGAAAACACCGCAAAAAGTTGACCCGGGACATTATTGGAAGCGTTTGGGAAGGGGGTTTTCCAGCATGTTGTGGACAGGCATGGTGTATGCACTATATGTAGTGTTGAGCGATTAGTCTCTGGTTAACGAAACCTTAAAGTTAGAGAAAAATACACGAGATTTCTATTGGTGTGACTCGACCGTAAATTGGATGTTATGCCGACCTGCGATGGTACTCTTGTGGTTCTTTCGTATAACCATCACAAGATACCGCGTAAAACAGGTGTTCGCCCGCTTTTACTTAACCGTAATTGGCGCCGAAAACAGGGTTACCCGATTTCTGCATAAGTTGACTGGAATGGCGGTTGCACATACAATTGGTATCGACCGCTTGACAGCATGTTGGGAACATTCTCCTCCCGATATGATGGCTGTCAACATCGTCCCTGAGTGGGGCAATTCCAGCCGGTGCGATATGAATCCTCATGCACCCCTACGGGATTGCTACACAATCAGCTAGACTGGCGTAACACTGAAGCCTACATCGAAGCAATTGCCAGACTGATTGTTCTTCAACGCTGAACGGGGCTTCCGCAATTGGATGCCTCCCCAGACGCGGTCTAGCAATGCGGCCTGAGAGGGCACAAACAATCTAACTTTTTTCTGTCTTAATCGACTGGTCTTTGACCAGAGCGGCGTGATGTTGCGCGGCAGATTCTCATCGATCGGAAGGTGATCGAGATGTCCTCCTCCAACTCAGATAATTACCGAAACGGTCCAACGGTCAGCCCGAAGAAAGCCTGGAAAGTTGCTTTAGGGGAGCTGCAGCTTCAGCTTACATCGGACATATTTGAGATGTACCTTCATCCGACGCGCTTCATGGCCTACGAGGATGGCACCTTTTTGGTTGCTGTTCCCAATGGTTTCGTGAAGGACTGGCTCGACCTGCGCCTAAATCAACGGGTGAAGCGGACCTTGCGTCACATCGTGAACCGCGAGGTGGAGATCAAGTACACGGTACAAACACAGCCCGTGCGCGAGGTAGAAGATCCCGCGCCAACTCCCCTCCTTGACTTTATCTCCTCTGAACCGCAGGTGTCTCGGAACTCAAAACCGGTAGCTGGACAACCACTTGTGGCGGACTATACATTCGCAACATTCATCGCGGGATCAAGCAATCTGATGGCGCATGCGGCCTCGGTTGCTGTTGCCGAAAAACCGGGCGGTCGCTACAATCCCCTCTTCATATACAGTGGGGTAGGTCTCGGTAAGACGCACTTGATGCATGCAATCGCGCATCGGAGTCGCCAGGTTGGTCTGAACCCGGTGTATATCTCGTCCGAAGTCTTCACTAACGAATTGATTACAGCCATTCGAACCAACGCCCAGGACCAGTTCCGGGCCAAATATCGCACCAGCGATGTCTTGCTGGTCGATGACGTCCAGTTTCTGGCTGGAAAGCCCAGCACGCAGGAGGAGTTCTTTCACACCTTCAATGCGTTGCATGAGAGCGGACGCCAGGTAGTACTGGCATGTGATCGTCCCCCAAAGGCGATGTCGGCACTGGAAAACAGGCTGCGTTCACGTTTCGAATGGGGTCTTATAGCGGATATCCAGGCACCTGATCTGGAGATGCGACTTGCCATATTGCAGGCAAAGTCGGTATTCCAGGGAGTGGATGTGCCCAATAGCGTGCTGGAACGGATCGCCCAACTGGTTCCCACCAATATTCGGGAGCTTGAAGGAGCGTTGACCAAGACGATCGCTCACGCCAGTTTTGGTGGTGAGGCTTTGACAGCAGGCATGGTGGACGAAATCCTCGAGGACATGGTCCCGCGCACAGCGGAAGTGGAACCTGAAGAAGTTTTAGTGCTTGCGGCCCGTCACTTCGGTGTGCCACTCGATGAGTTGACGGGTGCACTTCGCAAGCGCCATGTGGTTCGAGCGCGCCAGGTTGCCATGTATTTATTGCGGGAAGATCTGGACTTGTCCTTCGCGGCGATCGGGGGAATGCTTGGCGGACGGGACCACGCTACCGCTATGCATGGCGTTCGAAAAATCTCGAAGCTGCTTGAAACAGATGATGTGATTCAGGGCCAGGTGGACGATCTCAGGAGCCAAATGACCGTTCCAGTGCCGGTTCCCATACGTAGGGGGAGACTTCCAGGGTAGTATCTCCGAGACAGTTGTACAAATCGCATAAATTGTGGAAAACCCCACCTGTTTTGGTGGAAAACTGACGTTGGTTGTGGAAAACCGGCGTCTTTTTCGCGTTGCCGCTACGTTGGAGAACTACGTTTCGCGTTGCCCGACGTGGGACACCCAATATATGGGCACCCATCTCAAATCAATGCCTCGGGTTTTCCACACACCTGGGTCGGGCGGCTTGTTTTAAATGGAACATGCTACAAGCAACGATGTTTCGTTCCGGGTAGCTGCTGGCGAAGTTGCAAACCCGCAAACCTGGAATCCGGCCTTGAGGTAGAAGGCCACGGCGGGATTTCCGGCCTCGATTTCGGCGACGATGCTGGACGCGTCGGAGCGTCGTGCAAGGGCGATGCATTCCTCAACCAGCTGAGTACCAATCCCCCAACGGCGGTAGTTCGGTGTTACGAAAACATCATCGATCCGGGCTCGGGTTGCCCTCTCCATGATCAGGCCCGCGTATCCTACGATAGTGCCTCGGTCCAGAGCGAGAAGGAGGCGCGTGTCCTTCTCCGACTCAGGTGAACCCAACGCGTCGGTTGGTCGCTGATGCGTCTGGGCCAGGGCAATAGCTTCTGCATATTCCTCTGGGCGTGCAGGACGATAGTTGATGGCTCGCGCTCGTCGCCAATCCTTCAAGGCATTTCGGTGGGTCCAGAAGGCGATTTTCTGGTCTGGTGGCAATTCATCAGGGCTAAAGAAGGCAGCATCGCTTGCATCATCACCAGCTTGTAGCTGTCCTGAGATTAGATGGGCACTATAAACAATCAGCACGCCTCGGGGGTAATCGTCTCCTCCGAATGAGTAGACATCCAGTAACTGGTCAATTTCGATGTCGATACCAGCTTCCTCGGCCGTTTCACGAATGGCGGCTTCTTCAGCTGTCTCATCAGCCTCCACATAACCCGCCGGCAACCCCCAATAACCAGCTCGAGGGGCAACTCCCCGGCGGATAAGTACTACACGGCCATTCTCTTCCACCAGAGCTGCGGCCGCGACCACCGGATTGAGATAGTAGATGAAACCACATCCTGGACACATTGGCCGGGAGCGGTCGCCTTCCAAACGCTCGACCAGGCGCGTGCCGCACTGAGGACAGTATTTCGGATTTTGAGCCATGAGACCTCCAGGTATTCGCCCTTTCCCCTATTGTACCGCTTTGGAAACGCTGTCACAAATAGGATGAGCATGCTCGACCAGTGGTCACGTCCATGGGGAGTATTACAAACTGCAGGTCCTGATGTGGTATAATGCAACCAACCCCCACGGAGTGAAACGATGCAAATTCTCGCCGTCGATATTGGTACCGGAACGCAGGACATTCTTCTTTTCGATAGTAGCCGGGCGCCCGAAAACTGTCTCAAGCTCGTCATGCCTTCGCCGACCATGCTGGTGGCAAGCCGGATCCGCCAGGCGACGGCCAATCGAAAGGCGGTGCTGTTGACCGGTGTGATTATGGGAGGCGGGCCCAGCAGTTGGGCTACCGAGGATCATCACCGGGCAGCTTTACCCATTTTCGCTACACCTCATGCTGCGCAGAGTTTCAACGACGATCTGGAAGCGGTTTGCAGGGATCTGGGCATCGAAATACTAACCGACGGGCAGGTTTCAGATCTCATCGACCGGCCCGATGTTGCCCATGTAGAGATGCGAGACTTTTCCTACAGTGCCATCCGAGCTGCGTTTTCCGCCTTTGGTTTCGACCTTCGGCCGGACGCCGTGATGGTGGCGGTGTTTGATCATGGCAATGCACCGCTTGATGTCAGCGACCGGCAGTTTCGTCTTGATTATCTGGCTGATCGGCTGCACTCAGATGGCCGGTTGAGTACTTTCGCCTTCGCTGCCAGTGAAGTGCCTGCGATTATGACCCGGCTGCGCGCTGTTGTCGACTCAGCGCAAGATGTCGATGCACCGCTTTTTCTAATGGATACGGCGCCCGCCGCTGTCTTGGGAGCCCTATGCGATCCAGAAGTTGCCGCTTATCCGGATGCCCTGGTTGCCAATGTGGGAAACTTTCACTGTCTGGCGTTTCAGTTTCAGTCAGGGCAGACAGTGCGGCTATTTGAACACCATACTGGTTTGTTGAGTCAACAACAGTTGATCGATTGGCTCAACCGGCTGGCCGATGGATCGATCACTCACAAAGAGGTCTTTGCCGAGCATGGTCATGGTGCGCTGGTGCTGAATCGGGACCCCGTGCCAATGGCTCGGCTGGCAGTGACCGGGCCCCGGCGTGCAATGCTAACGAAAACCGATCTGCCTGTCTATTTTGCGGTGCCCTTTGGAGACCAGATGCTGACCGGGTGCTGGGGGATGATCCGGGCGCTCGCCGATCTGGTTCCGGAATGGGCAGATGAAATTCAGCCAGCATTGGCTGGTGATCCATCCCGCAGTCTTTGGTAAAAATGTGGCGATAATGCGACCCAACAGCCTTTGAACCTCTATGCCACCAAATTGGCCTGCGGTGGTTAGGTTTCTGTCTTCCCCGGCCATCGATGCAATGATGGCTGGTCGGTGAAGCGGACGACGAAAACGACAGTCAAGGATGACACAAGATGACAAGGACGACATCCCCGATCATGTTGGAGGCGCAAGCTCTCGAATCTCAGTTGGTCAACTGGCGGCGAGATCTGCATCGCCACCCCGAATTGGCTTTTGAAGAGCACCGTACGGCCGGTGTCATTGCGCGCTATCTTGCTGATCTGGGCCTGGAGGTACGAACGGGTGTTGGGCGGACCGGCGTTGTCGGATTATTGGCCGGGGAGTCCGGTGGGCCCTGTGTGATGCTAAGATTCGATATGGATGCGTTACCTGTTGAGGAAGCTACTGGCCTGCCTTTCGCCTCCACAATACCTGGCCGCATGCATGCCTGTGGACACGATGGGCATGTGGCCATTGGCCTGGGAGTGGCTACTCTGCTGGCACGTTTGAAGAACGATTTTTTCGGCAGCGTCAAATTGGTGTTTCAGCCAGCCGAGGAAATCGCTGGCGGTGCACGGGCAATGATCGCCGACGGGGCGCTGGAGGAGCCGGTGCCCGATGTGACCTTTGCCTTGCATCTTTGGAGCCAGAGCCCCTCCGGCATGGCCATGATCAAGGCGGGTCCCCTGTGGGCATCTGCTGATCGTTTCGACATCGATATAGTGGGGCGAGGATCTCACGGGGCGATGCCCCATACAGGTGTCGATGCTGTCGCTGTAACGGCTTACGCGATTACCCAACTGCAATCCATCGTTAGTCGTGACCGAGACCCCCTTCAGCCCGTTGTTCTCACCATTGGCACGGTGGCCGGTGGCGCCGCGTTCAACGTGTTGGCGGAACGAGTCCACCTTAGCGGCACGTTGAGATCGTTTGAGTCCGACGTGCGAAGCAAGGTCATTGAGCGCATGTATCGTGTCCTGGCAGGTGTCTGCGAGGCACACGGCGCCCAGTACGATCTTCGGTTCAGTGACTACACCCCTCCCGTGATCAACGATCCTGAAGCTACCCGTTATCTTCGGCAAGCGGCAAGAGCTGCAATTGGCGATGAAGCCGTAATCGAGGCCCCAATGATGATGGTCGCCGAGGACATGGCAGAGTTCATCAACCGGATACCGGGAAGCTATTTTGTAATAGGCGCACAGAAAGTGGGCTCTGCGTCTGAGCCTCATCACAGTTCCCTCTTTGATATCGATGAGGCGGCATTGCCCGTAGGAGTGGCGATCATGGTTCAAGCCACCCTGGATTTCCTGGCGCACCCTTTCGAAGAAGGATGACCTTTTTTTGAGGAGTCGAACATGCAGATTACCAATGTTGAAGTGGTACCCATCGAGCTTAACCTGACAGTACCCTATCGAGTTGCCTATGGCGATCAGGTCGACCACGCTGCCATGGTGTTTGTGCGTTTGGATATCAGCGATGGTAGAAGTGCCTGGGGATGTGCTGCTTTCGATACCGCCTTGACGGGTGAGACACTGCAGAGTGTCGTAGCCGCCTGCCAGCGTTGTGCGGACCTTGCCCTTGACTTGAATCCACTGAATATTGAGTATGCCCTCGCCCAGTTTGAGACGCTGACTGGCGATACGCCATCAGCCCAATGTGCCTTTGATATCGCATTTCATGATCTATTGGGCCTGGAAACGGGCTTGCCCCTCTATCGCCTGTTTGGCGGTTTTCGTCACCGCATCCAGACCTCGGTAACCGTTGGGATCGCTCCCGTTGCCGAAACGGTGGAGTTAGCCCACGAGCGAGCCAACCAGGGATTCCGCATTCTCAAGATCAAGGGTGGTCTCGACCCTGAGGTGGATGTGCGCAGGGTGCATGCAGTGGCCGATGCTCTACCCGAGCTGGCATTGCGACTTGACGCGGATCAGGGATACAGCGTCCGTCAGGCTCTGGATGTTGCGCGGGCGGTGGCGGGAAAGGTAGAAATGCTGGAGCAACCAACACATGCAGGCTCCCTGGAAGCTCTTTGTCAGGTGGCAGAACACAGCCCTGTACCGATTCTTGCCAGCCAGAGTGTGTCGGACCCCGCGGCAGCGCTGGAGATCGCCAACCGGCGCTGTGTCAGCGGCATCAGCATCAAGTTGGTCACCTGCGGTGGCATGACACGAGCTCGTCAGTTGGATGCCATCGCCCGGGCGGGTCGAATGTCAACCATGGTTGGCTGTCTCAATGAGCCTGCGCTCCTGATAGCGGCAGGATTGGCCTTCGCTTTGAGCAGTCCCAATGTGCAATATGGCGATCTGGACGGACATTTCGATCTGGTTGACGACCCCACTGTCCCTGGTTTTTGCTTCGAAGATGGCTGGCTTGTCGCCACCGATGTGCCCGGTCTGGGTTGTACTGTGGAACTATGATCGACGCGGCTGGAAGGGATTACAAGGGGGAGCTGCAATGGCCTGTCGACCCCAACCAAAACGCCGGCCCGGTTGTTGCACTGGCTGGTGGCGTAGGAGGAGCCAAGCTGGCTTACGGGCTCTATCATCTGCTGGGTGAGGCGCTTTCAATGGTGGTCAATACGGGGGATGACTTCGAGCACTGGGGGCTGTCGATCTCTCCCGACCTTGATACGGTCATGTACAATCTTGCCGGCATCAACCAGCCTCAACGGGGGTGGGGTCTCGCCGATGAGACGTTCCATGCGCTTGAAATGGTGTCTCGCTACGGCGAGGCGCACTGGTTCCGTCTGGGTGATGGGGATCTGGCTACCCACATTCTTCGTTCTCACAGGCTAAATAAAGGCGAAAAACTGACCGAGGTCATGTTTAAGCTGAAAACAGGCCTTGGAATCGGTGCGGGGTTGTTACCTATGAGCGATGATCGGGTGCGCACAATGGTTCATACCGATCAGGGTGTGTTGGGTTTTCAGGAATATTTCGTCCACCAGCGCTGCGAACCAAGGCTGTACTCGCTTCAATTCGATGGCATAGACAAGGCTCGACCTTCCCCCCAGGTACTCGCTGCTCTCGATGCGGCTCGAGTTGTGATCCTCTGTCCCAGCAACCCCTACCTCAGCCTTGACCCCATTCTGCTCCTGCCCGGGTTGAGTGATTGGCTGTGTTCTTTGCCGGTACCGGTAATTGCAGTTTCGCCGATCATCGGAGGCAAGGCGTTGAAAGGTCCTGCGGCGAAGATCATGGCGGAGTTGGGCGTGGAGTCGTCCGCTGTGGCCGTGGCGAAGCACCTGGCGGGGCGCATCCGCCTGGATGGCTTCGTTCTGGACTCGCTGGATGAAGCGCTGGCTGATCGGGTGGCAGACGCTGGTATTACACCCCTGGTGACTGATACGATCATGCGGGATGACTCCTCGAAGATCAAGCTGGCGTCGGAAGTTCTTGGCTTTGCTGCACAACTGGATAAACGAGCCAGACGGGTCCCGCGCTGACGATCATCATGTCACTTTTTATCATTGTGCCTGTGAAAAGCCTACAGGGGGCAAAAAGCCGTCTTTCCGAAGTTCTTGATGAGCAGCAGCGGCGCACCCTGGCGGTTGCCATGTTGGAGAACGTCCTCTCGGCGGTACAACTTGCCCAGGAAAGACTGCCCGGCCAGGGGATCGTAATCAGCGCTGATGTCGAGGTGCTGGCGTTGGCAAGGGCTTATGGGTTAATGCCATTGGCCGAAGAGCTCCATTCCGTCGGTTCTCAAGGGAACGGGGATGCTGAAGCACAGCTGAATTCGGCCTTGACACAGGCTTGCGATTGGGCACAAAAGCATGGTGGGGATGCGGTGTTGGTTCTGCCGGCCGACTTGCCGTTGCTTACCGTTGAGGAAATCGAGGGGCTGTGGTTGGCCAGTCAGCAACTTTACTCAGCACGGGCCATGGTTATCGCGCCTGATGGACGGGAACAAGGCACCAATGGTCTTTTGATGCGACCACCAGGTGCCCTTGCTTTCCAGTTTGGTTTCGACAGTTTCCGGCGACACTGCGACCAGGCACGGGATCGGGGCATGGCCTGGCACGTCCATCGTTCCCCAAGGCTGGGATTGGACATTGATGTGCCGGTGGATCTCGAGGCCTATCTGGCTGTGGAGACTGCCGACGCTGACGACCATGTTTCTATCGAAGGCGACAGGGTTTTATTCGATGATCAGGCAGAAGCATTTCTCGCGGAAGGCGGGCATCTGATGCGGCTGGGCACCATTGGACGGGATGGTTTTCCCCAGGTTACGCCAGTGTGGTATCTTTTTCAGAATGGGCTGTTTTACATCACAACGGCACACGACCGGATTAAAGCCCGCAACATGCTGGCAAACCCTCGAGTCGGGTTTGCTGTCGACAGTGAGGTCAAGCCCTACCGTGGATTGACCGTTTGGGGAAAGGCTCGACTTGTAACAGAGGGGGAAGACGCCCGATCGCTGACCAGGCAGATTGCGGCCCGCTATGTGCCCGCTGGGCGACTCGACCTGATGGTTGACACCTTGATGCAATCACCGCGCGTTATAATCGTTATCGAACCCCTGCGGGCTGCCAAAATGGGCAGTTGGTAGAATTCAACGAAACTGATCCGTTTCCTTGGGCCGAATCAGCTCCTGCAATGACCCCTGACCTGGTGTGTACTCAGCACCACGGATAAGAACAGCTGGATTTCCTTCCGATGCCTGGCCCATCAGCAGGGAGGCAGCGGCAGCCAACTCATCGGCAGTGCCCACCAGAGTGGCCTGAAGGGCGCGGCCTGTCAGATCGGCCTCTCCCCGCAGGTCTGTCAAGGGACGCATGCCGGCGACACCGATCGCGATGCCGACGGTGCCCAGTCGCCAGGCTCGCCCGTGGCTGTCGCTAACGATGACGGCCAGGTCTGCCCCTGTGGCGATCTTGATGGTGCTACGAATACGTTCAGCCGAGGCATCGGGATCCTCCGGCAGGAGCAATACCCACTGATCGTTTCCCCGAACGTTGGAGTGGTCCACCCCCGCGTTTGCGCTGATAAAACCTCTTCGATGCTCGGTGATGATCAGGCCGGGCCGGGCTCGGATGATCTCGTCGGATTCTTGAAGAATCACCTCGACCAATTGTGGATCCTTGCCTGTCTTCTGCGCAATGGCGATGGCTTCGGCCGACGGGACAACATCAGGCAGGTAGACGAAACGATCTTCTGCCTTGCTGACAATCTTCTGAGCCACGACCAGAACATCACCGTTTCGGAACTCAATGCCGGCAGCCGATGCGCAGGAAAGCAAAAGGCCCGGCAAATCGTCGCCGGGCTCAATCAAGGGAAGGGCAGGAATAGCGATCAGTTCAATGGGCATGTGTCTTTGGAAGAGAAAAGAGTGATTAGAACCAGACTCGTGGCGGGTGGTCGTCGGTGGGCTCGTTGCTCTCTTCGGGAATGCCATCTGTCTCAGTTCCATTCGAACTGCCGGAGCTGGCCGTTTGCTGTTCGCCTGGTTCAGGCAGGACTTCTCGCCCCCTGCTGCCACCCCGGTCGGGACCAACAACACCCCGTTCCTCAAGTAAGTCGATCAAGCGAGCTGCCCTGCTGTAGCCGATACGCAGTCGGCGTTGTAACAGAGAGACGGATGCTCTGCCAGCCGTCCGAACTACTTGAACAGCTTCCTCATAGAGATCATCCTGGGAATCCTCTTTCTTCTGTTGCTGGATCATTTCCTCCCAGATGGGCATCTGAACGACATCCTCTGGTCGAGGAGGAGGCATGGCCGTCATGCCTCCGGGCATCGGCACCACCTCATCCTGGAAATCCTCGCCTTCAGTGATACGAACGCCTTTCCAGTAACGAACCAGTTTTTCCAACTCGGCATCGGACACGAAGCAACCTTGAAGACGAGCCAGTTTGCTGCTATCGGGACGCATGAACAGCATATCGCCTTTGCCCAACAAGGCCTCGGCGCCAGGCGTGTCCAGGATAACCCGGCTGTCAATCTGGCTGGTCACGGCGAAGGCAACCCGGCTGGGAAAATTCGCCTTGATCAAGCCTGTGACGACATCCACGCTGGGGCGCTGGGTGGCGATAATAAGATGGATACCGGTGGCCCGGGACATCTGCGCCAGTCGACAGACATAGCGTTCGACATCATCGGGCGCGGCCATCATTAGATCGGCCAGCTCATCGATTATCAGGACCATGTAGGGCAGGGTTGGCTCGCCTTTTTTAACCATCTTGGCATTGTAAGCTTCCAGGTTGCGCGCACCCTCCTTGGCAAAGAGTTTGTAGCGGCGATCCATTTCGCTGGTAGCCCAACGCAGTAAAGGCACAACTCGCTCAAGTTCGACCACGACTGGTGAGAGAAGATGGGGAATACCGTTGTACGTGGTCAACTCCACCATCTTTGGGTCTATCATCAGCAGTCGCAGGGTGTCTGGCGTATGGGTGAGCAGAAGCGTCGAGATAATGGCGTTGACGCAGACTGATTTTCCGGAACCGGTCGCGCCGGCGATCAACAGATGTGGCATGCGACCAAGATCGGCAATGGCTGGCTGGCCTGCAGTATCCTGTCCCAGTGCGATCTTCAGTGGGCTTTTCATCTGACGGAAGGTGTCTGACTCCATTACCCCGCGCAGGGAGACCAGCGTCTTCTGCATGTTGGGTACCTCGAGGCCCACCATGGGACGCCCAGGCACTGGCGCCTCGATGCGAATAGGTGATGCCGCCAGAGCCAATGCCAGGTCATTGCTCAGGGATTGAATCTTCGAGACCTTGATCTTGACCCGTTCGTAGCGCTCCACATCGTTGTCGATCACCTCTTTGACGAGCTCATCGGTGATGGGCCGGCGAGAGCTGCCATATCCGCGCCGTTTCAATATCTCTTCCGCTTCCCGACGTATCTCATCGCGGCTGCGCCGGCGCTGGCGATAGCCTGGCTGCAGGCCATACTGGGTGACTGCCGGACCCTGGTTGGCCTCCACAACCCGTACAGGCACACCAAAATCGGAAAGGGTCTGTTCAATGATCTTGGCGCGTTCCCGGATCTCATCTTTACTGATCTCGACCTCGATTGCGTCATCCAGGATGTCGTCTACGTTGGGTAAACGCCAGGAACGGCCGCCGCCAATGATGCGCGGAATCAGGGAATCGGCGGTGGCGGGTGCTGAACCCCGGTTTTGACCAGCGGCGGTTTGGTTGGAGGTTGCTGTAGGCGCGTCACCACCGATCACGCGTGGGGCCCGTGTAGGGTCGGGGGTGGAATCGTTGTTCGCCCCGTTTCCCCCGATCACCAGAGCTGGTCCTTTTGGCTCTGCACCGCCAGGATCGAGAGTGCCACCCAGCACCATGGCTTTGAGTCTGTCCAAAAAGGAGAGAGGGGCTACTGGCAGGTCGGGTTGCCGGGAAGCGATACTGGGTGCAGTGTCCAGCCCATCTTCCTGGAGCGCCTGCCAATCGGCTGTTCTTCCCCCGAGCCAGAACTGGATCCTGTCGGCGGCAGATAACAATAGTGGCCCCATCAACAGAGCTGTTCCCAGTATTCCCAATAAGATGACCACCACCCAACTCAGGTTGTAGCCCAGGCCATTGATCAGAATCTCGCTGCCGGCGTAGCCGAGCAATCCTCCCCCACCTCCTTCCCTGCCAATCTGAAGCGCATCTGCGTCGGAGATGGATCTATCCATATGGAGTGCGATGACAACTGCCAGAAACAGCAGGAGGCCGCCCACAGGACGGTACCAGGGAAGTTCGTCCAGCTTTCCGATCCCCCGCAGGACTCCCCACAGGCCGAAGCCAACAAGAATGAAGGGCAGCACGACCACACCGCCGCCAACCAATGAGCGAAGCTGTCCGATCCACCAGCTGGTGACCGTGCCCTGGCGCGGCGAAATCAGAGTCAGAAGGGTCATGATCCCGATCAGGATCATGATTGAGCCCACTACCTGACTCTGCCCGAGGAACTCCAGGTCCAGCGAGAGACCATTGGATTTCGATTTGCTGCCCTTACGCTTTGCCATGATTGCTACGTTGCGGAAATCCCGAAAATCAGGCGGAAACGCTCATTTTTCCCGCGAAATAGAACAAACGTGCCGTTATTATAACACAGATTACCGGGAAAGAAAAGCGCGTTATGTCACTTTAGGCCTTGAGGGGCTTACACCTCCAGCACCAACGGCAGAATCAACGGTCGACGACCGGTTTCCCGATAAACGACCTGCGCCAACGCGTCCTTGATCTTTGAGGCAAGAGCAGCGGGCGGTCCTTTGTGAACAAGGGCATCCCTGATGCTATCTTTCGCCAATTCAATCAGTTCCTCTGATTCTCTCATGTAAACGAAACCCCGAGAGAGAATCTCGGGCTCAATGACGATCTCACCCGTGTCCTGATTCACGGCGGTAATGGCAACCAGGAACCCATCCTGGGAGAGATGGTGCCGATCGCGCAGAACGACGTGGCCGATATCTCCAACGCCCAGACCATCCACCAGCACGTGGCCTTCGGTAATCCGTTCGGCCTTTCTGGCCCAATCTGGTCCAAACTCCATAACCTGACCGCTCTCGATCACAAAGATGTGATCTTCGGGAATCCCCATGGATTCCGCCAGCCGCCCATGCAACACCAGGTGGCGATATTCGCCGTGGATTGGAATGAAATACTTGGGCCGCACCAGATTGATCATCATTTTATGATCTTCCCGGCTACCGTGACCGCTCACGTGCACGTGGGCCAGCTCGTGGTAGAATACATTGGCTTGCAGTCTGAACAGGTTATTGATAGTACGGTTGACCAGTTCCTCATTTCCTGGAATTGGCACCGCCGAAATGATCACGGTGTCACCCGCGCGAACATTGACGCGATGCTCTTCCATGCTCATTCGGACCAGCGCGGAGGTAGGCTCTCCCTGGCTTCCGGTGCAGATGATCACAACCTGATCAGGGGGAAGGCGTTCCATTTCCTCGTAGGAGAGCAGTTCGGTCGGATCGACATCAATATAGCCCAAGCGGATGGCCATGCGCGCGTTGTCCCGCATGGAGCGTCCGACCAGTCCTAGCCTTCTACCATGTTTTTGGGCCAGCTTCAAGACCTGGCTGACCCGCGAGATGTTCGACGCGAAGGTGGCAATGAAGATCCTTTCTTCTGCAGAGCGGAATATTCGATCGAATGTGTCGTCCAGTTCTTTTTCTGGAGGGGTGAAGCCCTCTACCTCGGCGTTGGTGGAATCCGAAAGCAATAAGAGCACGCCACGATCGCCCAGGGCCTGCAATTTGGCGAAATCAGTGAGGCGGCCGTCGACCGGATGTTGATCAAATTTGTAATCGGAGCCGTGGATCACCAATCCAGCTGGGGTGGTGACAGCCACGCCTACGGTATCCGGGATCGAGTGACATACATGGAAGAATTCTACTTTGAAGGGGCCAAGCTCCAGAATATCATCCGGTGTGATTACATTCAGATCGGCATCGTCGCGGTAACCTCGCTGGCGGAGTTTTACCTCCGCCAACCCCATCGTCAGTTGGGTGCCATACACGGGAGCATCGATCTGCTGAAGGACGTAGGGAAGGGCGCCGACATGGTCTTCGTGGCCATGGGTGATGATGATGGCTTCAATTTGATCGGCTCGTTGGACAAGATAGTCGATATCAGGGATGACAATATCAACGCCGAGCATGTCGCTTTCGGGAAACATCAGTCCTGCCTCGATAACCAACAGGTGGCCATCGTAGTCGAGCACCATCATATTCTTGCCGATCTCGCCCACGCCTCCAAGGGGGACCACGCGCAGGGGCAGGATCGGCTCGCTTGAGTTGTATTCGGCATTGGAATTCAAGGGCATTCTCCTTAGTACCAAAAGAGTCAGATTCTTGCACACCGGGCAAAAAGGTTAGCCACGAACTTAACGGCGAAGGAACGAAGGGCAAAAAGAACTTGAGAAATTAGCCGTTAGGTCTGTGGTAAATCCGCCCCCGACGCAGGTTTCTGCTATCAAAACAGGCTAAGTTGTTGGTAGTCGTCCTCGGGAGGCGGATTGTTATCGTCGGTTGCGGGTTCCTGCAATTCCTCAAGAAGTGGAGGCAGCTCGGCGAAATCTTCCTTGATTGCCTGCATCCAACGGGGATTGCGCAGTGCCGCTGCAGGATGGAACATGGGGACGTATGCCCGGTTGCCAACTCGTTTGATCTGTCCGTGGATCCGGGTAATCGACTGGCCTGGGAAATAACGGGACATGGAAAAACGGCCCAAAGTTACAATGATTTTGGGCTGAATCAACTCGATCTGACGATCCAGGTACTCCCGGCAGGCTGCGATTTCATTCTGTAGTGGGTCGCGGTTGCCGGGAGGACGGCATTTGATGACATTGGCGATGTAGACTTGCTCTCTGGAAAGGCCGATTCCCTGCAAAAGTTTCTCCAATAGATTGCCCGACGCACCGACAAAAGGACGGCCTTGCTGGTCCTCATGGAATCCGGGTGCTTCGCCAATAAACATGATCTGAGCGTCGTCGGGGCCTTCCCCTGGAACGGCATGGGTTCGACCTTCACCGAGACGGCACTTCTGGCACATCCGAACTTCTTGGGCCAGACTCTCCAGTTCGGACACAATTACCTCCTGATAGGGCTAATGGGTGGTGAAATGATGATTTTCATTCTACCGCAGGCTGGCTCATTTGTCTAGGAATCGGGTACAATAACAGATGGTGAAACCCTCTCACCGGGTTCAACGTATTGGGAGTGAGTGGGCCACAATTTTGGCAAAATCTGCAACCGGCAAGGAGCGAGGCATGGATAATAATAACCGCAACACAACACTGATCGTGATCGTTCTGGCGATTTTCTCATGCTGCTGCATTATCATGATGACCGGTGGGGCTTTGATCGGAACTGCCGGTTGGCGTCTGGCACAGGATTTCGATGATCTGGCCAAGTTTGACGCGACCAACACTTTTAGCCAAACCTTTTCGGTTGACACGCCGGCCGAACTGGAAGTCGATATCGCTGCCGGGTCGGTCACGGTGACTGTCGGGGAAGGCAACATGATTCAGGTTGATACGGAGATCCGTGCCTACGACGTTTCCAGTGAGCGGGCGCAGGAGGCGCTGGATAAGGTGCGTTACTCGGCCACCCAGTCGGGATCGAAGGTGAATGTAAGGGGAGAATGGTCGAACAAGACTCAGTGGCGAGCTCGTAGCCCTGAGATCAACGTGCGCGTCAGCGTGCCGCGCCGGACTGATATTGAAGTCAAGGTCGATGTGGGCAAGGTTCATCTTCAGGATGTAACGGGCGAAATTGACATCGAGACTGGTGTAGGTCGGGTTGATATCGAAAACGTGACCGTGCCCGATGATTTCCGGATCCGGACAGATGTAGCCGATATGAACTTCACCGGCAGCTTGAACGAGGGAAGTGACTACACGTTCCAGAGCGATGTTGGCGCCATCAAGCTAACATTGCCGGCCAATAGCCGATTTGAGCTTGATGCATCCAGTGATGTAGGCAGTGTACTGGTGGATTTCGATATCGAAGGGGAGATCAGCCGGGATTTTGTCGGAAAGAGCGTTAAAGGTGTGGTTGGCGGGGAATCGGATACGAAGGTATCTGTTCAGACCAATGTGGGTGCGATATTAATCAGGCAACAGTAGACTCAACCCTTTTTCCTTGTTAATACAGCAAGTATGATGTATACTATACACTATCAAGTAGCTGTGTAGCAGGAGGTGTGGCGTGCCCAAAAAGGAAAAAGTCACATTGACACTGCCTTCCGAGGTTATGGACGCAGTCCGCGAGCAGGCATCACCCCGGGGCTACAGCAAATTCATCGCCGAGGCTGTGGTCTATTTCATCCAGGAGCGACGACGATTGGCCCTCCGGGAGAGATTGATCGCGGGTTATCAGACCCACGCCGAGCGTGACCAGGCATTGGCTGAAGAATGGCGCCACGTGGAGGAAGAAGTGTGGCCGGAATCCGTTGCCCCGATGGAGCAAGGGGAATGACCGGGGAACGCTTCCGACGAGGAGACATCTGGACAGTGCATCTTGAGCCCGTTGTGGGCTCGGAGCAAGGTAAGACCCGGCCCGCCCTCGTTATTCAGAACGACATTGGCAATCAGTACAGCCCGGTGTTGATCGTGGCAGCGCTCACCTCTGGCGAAAACGCGCGTTACGACGTACAGGTCGAAGTGAAAGCGCCGGAAGGAGGACTGCAGCGCAACTCGCTGGTGCTCCTAAACCAGGTCCGCACGATAGACAAGCGACGGGTGGGGCGGTATTGGGGGCGCCTGTCCACGCAGACGATGCAGCGGGTTGACGAGGCCATCAAGATCAGCCTGGGCCTGGTGCCCATTTAGGCTATCGATCGCTGACCGGGGTCATTTCGCCTTCAGAGGCTCCCGCAACTCCTCGATTTGGGTTAGAACGGCAGATCGGGCTGTGCCGCCATAGACGTCCCGTCGCTCCACCGAGCGCTCGAAATCGAAGACATCTTCCAGGTTCTCGTCGAACAACGAACTGATCGCCAGATAGTCATCGCGGCTAAGCTGACTCAGTCCGAGCCCCAGTTCCTCGCTGCGTTTTACCGCTCTCCCAACTAACTCGTGCGCTTGTCGAAAGGGCAATCCGCGGCGAACCAAATACTCAGCCAGGTCGGTGGCGAGCAGATCGTCACTCAAGGCGTCTTGCATCCGTCGGGGGTCGATCGACAGGGTTGTGAGTACCCCGATGGCTACGGGAAGTGCCTGTCTCAGGCTGTCCACGCTGTCGAAAAGGGGCTGCTTATCCTCCTGGAGATCTTTGTTATAGGCTGCGGGTTGGGCCTTTAGCATAGTCAAGACGCCGACAAGGTTACCGACAAAGCGCCCACTCTTGCCGCGCAGAAGTTCAAGGGAGTCGGGGTTGCGTTTCTGGGGCATAATGCTGCTGCCGGTGCTGAATTCCTCAGCGACGGCGACGAAGCGGTATTCCCGGCTACTCCAAAGAATCAGGTCTTCCGCCCATTGGCTCAGGTGCACACCCAGCAAGGCAGCCCAGCTCAGAAATTCCACCACGTAATCGCGGTCTCGCACAGCATCCAGGGAATTGGCAATGGCTTGATCGAAGCCCAACTCAGCCGCCAGCAGATGACGATCGACCGGGAAGGGGTTGCCTGCCAGTGCGCCGGCGCCCAGGGGGCAGCGGTTGACGCGGCGACGCAGATCAGCAAGACGCTCCCGGTCCCGTTGCCATGCCCAGGCATGACTCAGCAGCCAGTGGGACCAGCGAATGGGTTGCGCTGGTTGAAGGTGTGTATAACCTGGCATCAAGACGTCAATATGTCTCTCTGCCTGTTGGGCGGCGCCGCCGATCAACGAAACCAACAGGCTATCAAGGATGTCGATCTGATGGCGAAGCCACCAGCGCAGGTCGGTAGCTACCTGGTCATTGCGGCTGCGACCGGTATGCAGCTTGCCTGCGACTGGACCGATCAACTCACTCAGCCGCCGTTCGACCGCTGTGTGGATATCTTCGTCGCCGGGCTGTATCTCAAATTGGTCTGTTTTCCACTCCTCGGCCACCTGTTCCAGCCCATCGATCAGGGCCTTGCGTTCCTGTTCGGTGATCAAACCAGCAGTCGCCAGGCCTTCCGCGTAGGCCATGCTGCCCAAGATATCCTCCAGCCAGAGCCGTTGGTCAAAGCCGATGGAGTCGTGAAACTCGCGCAGCAGGGGACTGGGTTCGGTCTCGAAGCGTCCACCCCAAAGTTGGGTCATCGGTCTCTCCTTGTCGTCATGCCAAATTTGGCTTAAAGTGGTTCCTGCCAGGCACTTGCTTCGGCGAGTTCCTCTACGTCTTTGGCGCTCAATGTGACCGTGGTCGCCTTGAGCGACTCCTGGAGCTGATCGACGCTGTTGGCGCCGAAGATCGGTGAAGTGATCAGCGGTTGGTGCAGAAGCCATGCCAGTGCGATCTGGGCATCGGTGGCACCGTGACGCTCGGCTACAGCATCCAACTTGTCCAGGATGGTGAAACCGTGGTCATTCAGGTAGCGCCGCATACCGCCAGCTCGCTGGCTTTCAGGCATCCTGTCTCTGCGATACTTGCCGGTCAGGAAACCTCCTGCCAGCGGGCTGTAGGGGATCACGCCAATATCCTGGTCTTCGCATAGAGGCGCCAACTCGCGCTCGAATTCGGATCGGCGAATCAGGTTGTAATGGGGTTGGATACTGTCGTAGCGGGCCAATCCCAGCTTGTCGCTGGTCCACAGAGCCCTGGTTAGACGCCACGCCGGGTAGTTGGAGCAGCCCACGTAACGCACTTTGCCCTGGCGAATCAGGTCATCCAGCGCACGCATTGTTTCGTCGATGGGCGTCTCCTCGTCGTACCAATGTGTTTGGTAGAGATCGATGGTATCGGTCTGCAAACGGCGCAGTGAGTCCTCACATGCCTTGATAAGATGAGAGCGGCTTAGCCCTTCGCCGTTGGGGCCATCCCACATACGGCCTCTCGCTTTGGTTGCCAGTACGATCTGGTGCCGGTTGTTGCGCTTTTTCATCCAGCGGCCGATGATTTCCTCGGAAACGCCGCCGGGGTTACCCTCGGCCCAGTGTGAGTAAATATCGGCGGTGTCGATAAAGGTGCCGCCAGCTTCGAAAAAGACATCCATCACCTGGACGGCCGTTTCCTCCGTGGCCGTCCAGCCCCATTGCATGGTTCCCAGACACAGCTCTGAGACCTTCAGACCAGTCCGGCCCAATCTTCTGTATTTCATGAGTTTCATCCTTTTAAATCCCTTTGCTACGCCCTCTTACGTCCGATAGTGCGCGTTCAGCGTAACGTAGTCGTGAGTCATGTCACTGGTCCAGACCGTTGCCTCAGCAGAACCCAGGCCCAGGTCAAGGTGGACGTGCAGATCGCTGCATTGGAAAATCGCGGCTGCCTCAGCTTCATCGTAGGGCAGTGGTGAGCCCTGGCAGACCACCTGCAGCGCTCTGTTTCCGTTGCCGGCGAACCACAATGAAACCTGCTCAGGCCTCAGGCTCACGCCGCCGTTGCCGGCTGCCATCAGCACCCGTCCCCAGTTTGCATCGCCACCATAGACTGCGGTTTTGAACAGGACCGATGTGGCGATGGTCCTGGCGACCTGGCGTGCCTCGGCTTCTGTTTCGACACCGGAAACGCGCACGGCCACGAATTTACTGGCGCCTTCGGCATCACGCACCATCTGCTGCGCTAAATCCTGACAGACCTCGGTCAATACTGCTTCGAAGGCCATCTTGTCGACCGGCCCGGCGAGTCCGTTGGCCAGGACGAGCAGGGTGTCGTTGGTGCTCTGATCGCCGTCCACTGTAATGGCGTTGAAACTTCGATCCACGGCGCGGTCAAGTATGGACTGAAGGGCTGTGGACTCTATAGCGGCATCGCTGACAACACAGGCAAGCATGGTCGCCATGTTGGGGTGAAGCATTGCCGCGCCTTTGGCGATTCCCACAAGAGTCGCCGTCGACAGGGATCGGCGCGCGGTTTTTGTTTTGGTATCGGTGGTCATGATGGCCTGGGCCGCCCTTCCCAGGGCCTCATCGCCGAAGCTCTCAGCGTTCTGTATGGCCCGGGCGGCCTCGCCAATCCCCGCCTTGACCTTCTGCATTGGCAGTGGTACACCGATCACGCCGGTTGACATGACCAGGATCGAGCCGGCCGGCAGATTCAGCGAGGCTTCGGTTAATTGAGCCATCTGCCGGGCGTCAGCCAGTCCCTGCTGTCCGGTGCAGGCATTGGCGTTCCCCGCGTTAACCACAATGGCCCGAATGTTGTCAGGGTTCGCTTGAAGAGCCAGTTGATCGTACAGCACTGGAGCTGCCGGAAACCGGTTCTGCGTAAAGACGCCAGCTGTCTGGCAAGGACTGGCGCTGGCAATAATGGCCAGATCGAGGGTCCTGTCCCCGTAGACCGCTGTCTCAGGTTTCAGGCCGCAGGATACGCCTGCGAAGCGAAAGCCGGACACGATTTCCAAATTGGCATTTCTTGTCATCGAAAACAACTCGCTCGAGAATCAGGTTAGATTCAACATCGTTGGTTGCTGTGCATTGGGCGGCCTGCAAAGGATTGCTGCTTGACTGGCGGGTCAAGCAATATCACCCGCCAGAAGTTCAGCCAGGTGACGGATCTGGCACGGGCTGTCGCGGCGGTTCAACTGACCGGCGATGTGCAGGAGACAGCCTGTTTCGCAGGTCACCACGAGGTCGGCGCCGCTGCTCTCGATGGCACGGACCTTGCGCTCCGCCATAGCGCTGGCAATTTGGGGCAACTGCACGCTGAACGGTCCACCGAAACCACAACAGGAGTCCGAATCGGGAAGATCGACGATTTCTGTATCCTGAACCTGGGCAAGCAGAGCTTTTGGTTGCCGATCGATGCCCAGTGTTCGCAGAAGTTGACAGGCGGGATGATAGGTTACCTTGCCCTCGAATCTGGAGTCGATAGTCTCGATGCCAAGGACATCCACCAGAAATTCGGAAAGTTCGAAGGTGCGCTTTGCCATTGCCTTGGCCCTTTGGCGCCAATGGGCATCAGAAGCCAGCAACCGGGGATACTCGTGGCGGACCATTGCCACGCAAGTTGCCGATGGCGAGACGATCGCCTCAAACGGCTCGAAAACTTCGATCCAGTGCCTGGCGTTGTCGGTCGCTTCTCTTGTCCACCCGGCATGGTGTGCCGGCGCGCCGCAACAGGTTTGGTCCAGGGGAAACTCAACCCGCAGGCCCTGTTGCTCCAGTAAGCGCACGGTGGCTTCACCAACCTGCGGCCGGAAGATGTCCACCAAACAGGTGATGAACAGCGCAACTGTGGTTGGTCGGTTTGATCGGAATGGAGTCAGGTCTGGCATGGGGTTTGAAATGGTCAATGGTTACTGGAAAATTGTCAGCTGTCAATTGGCAATGGTAGCTCTGATCCGGCGGCTGGTCAAGTCCACTCCCACGGCAAGGTGTTCTGATAGATCCAGGCCACCGTGTGCATGACACTGACCGCGGTCAACATCAAGCCGGCTTGAGCCAATTGGAATCGATCTGGCAATGCCTTGGGCAACAAGCGGGCCAGCAGGAGCGTGCCGGGTATTGCAGCCAGACTGAACAGATCCCAGTCGCGTTGTCCGCCGTAGTCCGGGTTCCACAGCCAGGTGAACAACCAATAGAGACCAGTGCATAGCGCCAGAAAGACAATATCAGCAGTCCATACCCGGGGGGAAGCCGGGTCCTTGCGCTGGCTGAAAAGGGCGATGATGACGATAAAAAAAGCGCCCAGCGTGACCGGGGCCGTCAATACCTGCTCGTTAAGAAAGTCTCTTACATGAAGCCAGGAGAACATGGTATAGTGCTCCCAGCGGGTCGAGACCTCGGTCAGTGGAACGAACCACCGGGCATCGCCTCCACCGGGCCGATCGGTGGTTACAAGTGTGTCTACCCCATGCCCGCTGAGGGTCATAATGACTATGACGCTGCCTGCTACAGCAATTAGGGGCACCGCTACCTGCAGGGCGGCCCTGAGCCACCGCTGTGGGTCCTTCTCGTTCTGCCCGATCCAAACCCATGCCACGAAGAGAAGTGCCGGGTCGAGGACGACCGTAGAGGGATGCAGCGCGTTAGTGATTGCCAGGGCCAGGACGGGCTGCCGCAGTGGTCGTTGACCCTGGAGGCATTGCAGGGCTAACCAGAGGAAGAGCAAGATGCCAACTGCCGCGAGGCTGTAGTTTTCGGCATACCCGAAAAAGAGTTGCATGACACCCAGCGATCCCACAAGTCCCACGATGACCAGTTTTTCGGTGCGGTTCTGCCCGATGCTGTCGGCCAGCCTGAGTAATACGTAGACATAAAGTACTCCGGCCAGCGGACTGAAAAACCGGTAAGGGGGCCAGGCATCCTGCCATCCCAGAATGGCATTGCCCAATTCCCAAAGGCGAACATGGAGGAAAACGTCCAGCGGTGCCTGCCAGGTACCGGTCAGGCGCAACGCCGGGTCGGAGTAGGCGATGCCATTGACCAGGATGTAGGCGTCACCCCAGCGGGTGTGGACGATGCGGAACAGGGTGAAGGGGATGATGGACAGCAGGGCGATCAACAGAAAGAGCAGATTGCGCGGGATGGGCGGAATCCCTTTCAGGAGTCTGTCGATAGCCTGTGAGAGAATCCCTGCGGCGAATGGCAGGCAGGCAAGAGCGGTTAAGCCGGCCAGCAACCAGCGCCAGATAGGTGGCAAGTAGGTAATCGGCCAGAGCCCCCATGCAGTTTCTTCGCTAAACAGGGGGGAAACCAGATGCAGGCCTATCAGTCCCAGACAGAAGAGTCGTAGAACTGTGAGCAGGTGGTCGCCGCGGGCATCAGAGGTGCTCATGAGAGGACCAGTGCTTGACCGGTCAGGCGGCCCGCAACTGCCGGATAGCCGTGGGAAGTTTGTGAAGCAGATCCCCGGCCACGACGCCGGTATCGCCCAGCTCCTGGCGGGCCAGTTCACCTGTCAGCCCGTGCAGGTAACCGGCAAGCAGAGCAGCTTCGAACGGTGCTATCCCCTGGCTCAGTGTGCCAGCGATCGCCCCTGCCAGGACGTCACCGCTACCGGCTGTGGCAAGGGCTGGGTTTGCAAAGGGCAGTACGGCAAGGCGACCATCGGGCGCTGCTACCACCGTGTACGCTCCTTTTAGTACCACGACCAGGTTCCAGGCAGCGGCCTTTTCGCGGGCGAGACCAATTCGATTGGCCTGTACTTCCGCCGTTGAGCAGCCACAAAGACGTCCCATTTCGCCTGGGTGGGGCGTGACTATCGTGTCGGGCGGCAGGTACGTGTGCCAATCCTCAACCTGAGCAAGCGCATTCAGAGCGTCGGCGTCAAGGACAAGAGGGCAATCCTGCAGAAAGTCAGCCGGAGAGGATTTCGACGTCCGGCGGCGCGCCAAAAACCCGATTGCAGGCCCATCGGACTCTTTCTCTTCGATCGCTGCTGCGTCGTCTGCTGCAGGCGCCATCTCTTCTACCGATACCTGCTGCCCGGCCAGGAAGCCGACGGTCGCTGCACGCTGGCCCTGGAATCCAATCCCGACCAGGCGTTGAACGAACTTGACGGCCTCTTCTTCCTGGCTGAGGCCGGGACCGACCAACAGGGCCGCGTAACCATCCATGTGCTCTGCCAGGACCTTGACTGCTGTCGGACTCAGGACACCCATCTCCTCTGGCAACAGGAGCCAGGTGCTCTCGGCCAGGTTCGACGCAAGAATCGGATGCAATGAAGCAATGATGCCGAGAGTCACCAATCCGGCGCCCACCCGATAAGCTGCCGATCCGGACAGGTGGGCGGCACCGGTGTAGTTCACCGACCCTGCTACGATCATGGTCTTGCCAAAGGTGCCTTTGTGGGCATCAAGGGGGCGGGCCGGCAGCAGACTTTTTGCCAATTCCGGTGTCACCATCTCGGTCTGAATATTGTCGCCCAGGCCTGGATCGGTGCCGATGTCCGCCACCTCAATCTGGCCGCAGGCTGCAGGACCATCGGCGATGAAATGGCCTGTCTTCGGATTGGCGAAGGTGATGGTCAGGTCCGCCGCAAGGCTTGCCGGGTCCAGCTCCCCTGTGTCGCAATTCAGTCCACTGGGGCAGTCTACCGCCACAATCTGGGGCAGTTGATAATCATCGTAGGGAGTCAGCAAAAGGAAGTCAAAGTTGCGGAGCGAGTCAAGCGCCATGGCGGCCTCCATGGAAGAGAGTTCCGCCGTTTCATCGATCTCCTCATCCTGGAGGGATTCCTCGCTCGTTCGTTCCGCCAATCCCTGGCGCACGGCTGCCAACAGGTCAACCATATCCCCCTCGATCGGCCGTGATACCCCGGTGCCCAAAAGCGCATCCACAATGACATCTGCATCGATGATCATGTCTTGAAGTTGGGAATAATCCTCATCATCCCTGGCATGCACGATGGGAATCTTGAGACGGCGCACTGCCTCGAAATTGCTGTTTTTTTCTGGTTTTCGTTTCCAACAGTAAACAGAGACTAACCTGCTTGGATCCCATTGGTGCAGATAGCGCGCAGCGACGAGGCCATCGCCGCCGTTGTTTCCTGGACCGACCAGTATCAGGATGCCACCGTCGCTGTCCCAGGGCGCCATATGGCGTTGAATGCTGGCAGCTACTGAGCGCCCCGCCAGCGCCATCATAGTGTCGTAGCAGTGTCCGGAGGCATCTGCTGCCTGCTCGATCTCTACCATCTCAGGGACCGTGACGATTTTCATGCTAAACGCTGCTCCTTACTTTCTTTGTTATCCGACCTCGTTCCGAGTAGCTGTTTGAAAAGGGGTCGAAGGTCTCCCCAGGCCGCTCGAAAGCTGTAATTCAGGCCTGGAAACCCGCCTGATGCCGCGAAGCACACTTTGAAGACCCAACAAGTCCATGGACAAGACTTCTCAAACAGTTTCTGAGTTTCCAGGAGGCTTCGCACAGAATGCCTTGCTCCGCGGGTCAAGTTATCGACCGTGCTTCACCCGGTCGTGCTTGGGCCAGCCACCATGCCAGCAAGAGCATCAACATGAAACAGACCACGAGGATGGCCACGTAAAAAAGCTGAATAGAGCTCGAAGTTGAGGCGCCAATAGGATTCAATGGGTGCCGAAGGACGCCAGTTCGGGCGCTGAGTAGCGCAACCGCCCCGCCCAAAAGCAGATTGGCCAGAGCACTCAGGCGATCATCGCCAAGCAAGTGGCGGACGACGATTACTAACAAGCCAACGCCAATGATCTGGAGGCTCATGGCTGTCCTCGGTTCGTCGAAGGCGATCCACACTCCCCAGGTTGCATAGGTGGGGATGATGCTCAGCAGGAAATGGACGATGAACGATGCCATGGCCGAGACTTGCACCGCGTTGGACCAGTGGAGTAACCGCGAAGAGGGCCTAAAAAAAAACAACAGACCAAGGAGACCGGAGAGCATTAGTCCCAGCATACCGATGCGAGCCAGGGCGCCATGGAGGTAAAGGACCTTTACCAGGTTGCCTAGCTGCCGTTCGGCGGGTGAGAGGAGCAGGAGCAGAGCCAGGAGTAATAATAGCGCAATAGCGGCAAGGATGAAGCGTTGACGGGTAAGAACGGGTGGATGTGGCTCCTGCAGGGGTGAGGCTGTTGACATGGAGCGATTGTACCACAGGCGTCGCGCGCTTGACAAGAGATAATCGGACGTCCCAAGGCTTGACCACTGACGACGTGTAGGCTATACTGCTGATCAATTCAGTCAATTCGACTCCCGTCGCGTCCCGGTAACATTCCCGATCACTATGCTGCGTACTGTCCCTGAGACCATCAACGAAGAAGTTGATCTCTATATTCGCACCTACTACTCCCTGCTTCGCAGTTCGGAGGCGATCAGGGTGCGTTCCCTGGAAGATACCCACGCGGCCATGCACGCCAGCTTGCACCCTTCGGCCGACGATCCGGAACCAGATATTTCGGCCTTTACCTACGCGGCGGCCCGGTTGCCAACCTGCATGCACCAGGTGACCATGGTGTATTTAGGGCAGTCGGACGAGGTGTTTTTGCGGCGCACCGGAACTGGCATCTCGACCTGGCAGCGGGTCTACGCGGCGGCTCGCCGGCGCAAGATGTTCTTTGATGGGGGGAGCACGCTGGCATGCTACATTGCCAGTGTAAGCGATATCGACGACCTGATTCCCATATTGACAGCCTACCAGATTGAATGGAATAAACTTCATTTAAGATTCCATGGGTCGGACACGGCGGCTCGGCTGGAGGATAAGCTGGAGGCAGGCGAACTATCTGATGACGATCAGGAAGCAATCAGACTGGAGCTTGGGCTTACCGAGGGAGAATTTCTGCGGCTATGCCAGGCCTGGCGAGGCGATCTGGCAGGTAGTTTCTGTAGTCTTGCCAAGCGCCCCGCCGACATAAGGTTGAACTTGCTGGCGGGGTCGGCATCGGACTATCGCCAGGCAGTCCAGACCTGGTGGAGCAGTGTTGTAGTTGAAGCCGGCCTCGGGCCCCTGGAAGATCGATCCATCTATTTCGTCTCCAGCAATCCCCACTCGATTCCCAATCTGCTGACTGGTTTTGCCCGCAGCAGCCGGGACCAGATTCTTGCCTTCCTTGAAAAACATGACCCGGAGGGCCTGCAGGCCGAATGGCAGCGCACCGTGGAACTGGGCGATCGGGATGGTCAGGAAAACCTGCTGTATTATCTGCAGCGGGCTTATCTGACAGAATATCCGGAGCAGGAAGAGGACTGGCTTGCCCGGGAATCCGAGATTGGCGTGCGGCGTGTCGATAATCCCCACTATCTCGATGTCGGCGCCCAGATCATTGAGTTGGGACGCCTCGACCCTCAAACGCTGGACCCTCGCCTGCAGATGCCGGGACTCGAGAGATTGAGCCAGAGCGAAGCGTTGATTGTCAACGTGGACTACCCCTTGGGCATGGCTGCTTACAACCTGTTTTCTCAGATATCGGCACGTGTCCCTGCTATTCTGGGCGTGTACATCATGGGCAAGGCTGCAACGCTCAGCGGCCGTGTGGGCGACGTGATGATTCCCAATGTCATCTATGACGAACACTCCCGGAACACCTACCTGTTCAAGAACTGTTTTGAGGCGGCCGATTTGGCCTCCTATCTGCTATTTGGCACCGTTTTCGACAACCAGAAGAGCGTCACGGTTCGGGGTACTTTCCTACAGAATCAGCAATATATGGCGGTGTTCTATCGGGAGGGCTATACCGATATTGAGATGGAAGCCGGTCCCTATTTAAGCGCCATCTACGAGGATATCTATCCCCAGCGGTATCCGGTCAACGAAATCGTCAATCTTTTCATCAACGCTCCCTACGATATTGGGCTTTTGCACTATGCGTCGGACACGCCCTACAGTCGTCGTCAGCACCTTCTAAGCAAGAGTATGAGTTTCTTTGGGGTAGACGGCACCTATGCTTCCAGCATTGCCATTGTGCGACGGATTTTTCAGGCAGAACTGGCAAGGCTTCAGTCGGAGGTGTGAGGGTTTCCTGTGAGCGTGATCCTTCTGCTTGTCGGTGTCTGGTTCCTTGTATTCCTTCTGGCCTATTGGCTGCATCGCCAGGGAAGGCCTGACTGGTATAAGGATGTATTGGCAGCTGGGCTGTTGGGTCTGGCTGCCATCGGTTATTTCTGGCGAATATTGATTGGCGATGCCTACATGCCGGCCGACGGCGGTGACCTGATCTCCTTCCTCTGGCCGACCTACCGATTCGCCGCCGACAGCTTGCGGTCGGGTACGTGGCCTCTCTGGAACCCCTATCTCTACGGTGGCGCCCCCCACGTTGCGGATATTCAGGCCGGCTTCCTATACCCGGTCAATCTGGCACTTTTCCTCCTGGTTCCAGGCTTTGGGGTCAGGGCCATGGAAGGGCTCGGTATTCTCCACCTGTGGTGGGCCGGGTTGGGCATGTATGTCTTCCTGCGAAGTCTGCCGTGGGAGGAGAAAACATCATGGCGGGTGGGCCGTACTGCCGCGCTTGCTGGCGGCCTGGCCTTTGCTTTCTGCGACGCGCTTTGGATTCATTTCGGCAACCTCAACTACATCGCGGTTGTCAGTTGGCTACCATGGGTAATGACCTGTTTTGGGCGTGCCCTGGAACATGGTTCTGGCGAAAACGATGGCAGATGGCGCGACCTCGGTTGGGCGGCCTTGGGCGGTCTGTTTCTGGGTATCGCTACTCTGGCGGGCCATATCCAGGCCACAATCTTCATTGCCGTGGCTGTGGTCTTGTACGGGCTTTTCTGGCTATACTGGGAATTTACGGACCAGAAGAGGGATTGCACAGGATTTTGGGATACCTTGAGGCCTGCCCTGGGACGGTTGATTGCCACTGTCGCTATCCTGGCTGTGGTTGCTTTTCTCATCGCAGCACCGATTCTTCTGCCTGCGCTTCAGTTGGCCCCGTATTCCGGGAGGGCCGACTGGACCTATCAAGAGGCGGTAGGTTATTCCCTCGCTCCGCCCCAGTGGATCGGCTTGTTGATACCAGGTTTCTTTGGCCGGGGCCCTCAGCTGCACTGGGGTCCGTGGCCGCGCGTGGAGGCTGGTTATCTGGGCGTTCTTCCGCTGATTCTGGCGGTTCTGGCGCTATTGGCTCGCCAGGGGCGTCGTACCTGGATACTGGCAGGAATCAGTGGCGTGGCCTTTCTCCTTGCCCTGGGGATCTACAGTGTTCCGCATGGATGGTTAAGCGCCTTGCCCGGCTTCAACCTGTTACGGGCGCCGGGACGCTTCATGATATTGGTGGACTTTGGACTTGCTGCGCTGGCAGGCGTGGGGTTTCAGGCACTAATTCGGGCTTCTGCTGCCAGCAATGACTGGCGGGCACTGATTCAGCTTGAGGGTGGATTGCGTTGGGGTGCCAGGGTGCTCATTGCCATCATCGTGCCGCTCACGCTGGCGGTGCTGCTGCTGACTCAGGATAGAGACCCGGAGATATACATCCGGATGGCAGTGACGGCCATCGCCCTCCTGCTGTTCGTGGGATTCTTTCTAGCCAGCACTGCCTTGATCGCGGCGCGTCGGGCCGGCTGGGCTCGACCAGGTACTATTGCGGTTCTGGCTCTGATTTTGATTTTTCTCGACCTGGCCAGCACGGGCGCTTACTTCGATATTGGCACCAAAAACCCGGCTACCGGCTTCGATCATCCAGAGATTGCTGCGTTTCTATCGCAAGAAGAGGATCCCTTCCGCATCGATGCCCGGACCGGAATCGATCAGCTGTGGCAGCCCAACACAGCTTTTTTTGCCGAGGTGGATGACGTGTGGGGATTGGTAAATCCCTCGGTGCTGGCTTACTACGAACGGTATTGGGAGGAAATGGGCAGTCGTTCCAGCCAGCTTTATGACTTTTTGAATGCTCGCTATGTGATTGCCCGCAAGGATGTCGAGCTGGATTGGGACAAATTCGAACTGGCTTTTGATGGTGATCCCGATCTAAACCTCTATTTCAACCAGAGGGCCCTGCCGCGGGCACAGCTTGTGTATCAGGCACAGGTGATCGATTCCTCTCAGGATGCCGAGTTGGTCTGGTCTGCCGTGCACGCGCCCGCCTTCGATCCCTCACAGGAAGTTGTCCTCGAACGCGGCGAAACGAAACTGTTGCCGGAACTCGGCGAGGCTGCCGGTGAGGGCAGTGTGACCTGGCTTCGGCGTGAACCCAACGATCTCTTGATGGAGGTTACCACGGGTGGCCCAGGCTATCTGACTTTGAGCGACGTGTGGTATCCCGGGTGGCAGGCTGAGATTATTGCCGATGGTGTGGCGCAGCGGCAGCCCGTGTTACGAGCCAACACTGCTTTTCGGGCCATTCCCCTCTGGCAGGAGGGCACCTATCAGGTTCGGCTGCGCTTCCAACCGCCCGGTTGGAAGGTAGGGTGGCTGCTGTTCGCTTTGGCACTGATTCTTTTGGTCTTCATCGCTCTATTGGTCTGGTGGGAACGCCGGCAGACACCTTGAAGATACCGGTTGGAATCATTAGCCCCCGGAACCATGCGGTCCGGGGGCTTCGTGATTTTTGAAAGCAATTGGCGAAGCGACTCACGACTCGGTCGAGTTGCGATTGCTGGCGAAACGAAGCAGAAGGACGAGCAGCACGCCAATCAGAATCAATCCAAGTATGACTAACAACCCCGAGGTGGTGTCGCCCTGTTGGGGCGCGCTTTCCGTTGGCACCGACGACTGGCTGATGGCGACGATATAGGCTGAGATGTCATCGATATCCTGGTCAGTAAGGGGACCACCCTTTTCCTGGCTCCAGCCTGGCATGGCGGTTCCAAGTATCCCGGTCGCCACTGTGGCGCGTAGGAACTGCTGGGGGTTGATGCTGGAGAAGGTCTTGGACAAACTGGATCCAACCCGGCCCTGTCCCTGTTCACCGTGACACATGGTGCAGTTCTGCATGAATAGAGCCTGCCCGTGCCCGGAATCTCCGCTCGCGCCGGGCACGGTAGGCACTGGGGTCACAGGAAAGGGGGTTGCAGTAGGGGCGAGTTCGCTTCGCCCACCACTGAGGCTGTTCACAAATGCCGCTACATCGTCGATTTCCCCGTCGGTGAGGGGACCTCCCTTTTCCTGGCTCCAGGCGGGCATTGTGGTGCCCGTTACGCCATTGGCGACAACCTCGTGAACAAATGCTTCGGGAAACAGAGCAGGGAAAGGATCGGAGAGATCGGAGCCTGCGCGGCCCTGGCCATCCGGGCCATGGCAGACAGCGCAGTCGGCATCGAATATTTGCGAACCCCTGGTGATGTCGCCTTCCTGGGCACTAACGGTGGCCGCAGCGATCAGGAGAAGCATCAGCACCACCAGCAGAACACCTGTTATGCGGAAATAGTGGGTGTGCGACTTGTTGCGATGCATGAAGTGCGCTCCTTGCTGTCCCAGCAACCTCAAGGGTACCGGGGACAGGTCATGGACGGGAATGCTGTGAGTGAGCTATTCCAGCGTGAGCAGGTACTGGACCAGTCCTTCGAATTCCGCTTCGTTCAGCGTGTCGCCGTACGTTTTGGGCATCAAGTTCGCTGGGAAACCTTCCACGACGTAGTCGTTAGGCAATAGAATGGACTCCCGGATGTATTCCTCGGCTGACATAGGCGGTTTTTGCTCCGATCCTCTTGCAGCAATGCCACCTAGGTTGGGTCCGACCATGTCTGGACCATAAGGTTCGCCGTGGCAACCGCCACAACCGTTCGCTGTATAGACCGCCTCCCCAATCTCAACAGGCGTCGCGTCTTCGGAAATGGGTTCACCGGGGGCCTCAGGTTGGGCGATGCCCGCGCCTGTGGCTGTGGATTCCCAGTTCATGATATAGCTGGTGACATCGCGAACCTGGTCAGGTCGCAAGGGACCACCATATTCCTGTCCCCAGGTGGGCATCACCGCCGAGTAAGCACCACTACCTACAGGCCGGCCTGCAGCAACGGTGGACTCGATGTAACTCTGGAGGGAACCCGACCAACCTACTTCATCAACCCGAGTATCAAAGAAGGCTGTCGAGTTGAGGGTAGGGGCAACACCGGGAATACCTTCGCCCTGGATTCCATGGCAACCGGAACAGGCATCGGCGAAAACGGTGGCACCATTCTCGACACCGCGGCCGCCAAAGTTCGCCTCTTTTTCCGGCATACGGGTTTTCTCGCCAGCGCCCACGATGATGACCAGCACCCCGAGAAGCAGAAGGGCGAGAATTCCAACGGTGATTTTATTGATCATAGTCGTTGTTCCTCACTACTCGTTGGCGTAGCCGGAGTCTTGATGAATGTAGAAGGGCTTTTCGAAGGTTTGCTCGTCCTGTCCTTCCGGTGTCCAGAACACACGCATCGTAACCTTCTTCAACCCATCCTGCCAGTTTTCGACGATCATCTTGCCATAGCCGTCTCTCAGGCCCGCGTTGCCCTTCTCAAGGGCCGCGGCGTTTTCCTCATGGATAAAGTCGGCATAGAGTTCCATGACCTCTTCCACTTCGGGACTGGCACCTTCGTTCTGAGATCGGGTATCCCATAACCCGGCCTCGGGGGAAATGGTCAGGCTTTCCCATGGGATCTCGCGTACGGGACCGACACCTTCCTCCGGTAGCATAAGCTGCACCACCTCTTCAGCCGGTGGTGACTCAACGGCATACCAGGGTGTGCCCATCCAGGACAGGATGATAAAGACAGCTGACGCAATCAGGAACAGCGAGAGGGCGACCCGACGGTCCTTGGCTTTTCGACTGGGGTTGAAGTCGATGTAGGGCAGGATAAACAGGAAACCAAAGACGATAGTCGGCACAATGACACCCATCAGGGTGGGATCACCCAGCTTTAACAGGCCCTGGATCCACAGGAAATACCAGGGTGCTTCGGTGTGAAGAGGTGTCTTGAGTGGATTGGCGTGGTGCTCCAGCGGTGCACCGGGATAGACGCCAAAAACGATGAGCGCCAGGAGAATGAAGGTGATGATTCCAAGAAACATCATCTCATCGGTGAAGACATCGGGCAGATAGTACTTTCGCCTGTCAGCGGGGACACGTTTTGCTGTATCCTGACCGACCTCCTCTTCAGAGGATGGCAGCGAAATACCAACGCGAACCACCTTATAGTAATGGACGAAAAAGAAGAAGATGATTACCAGGGGTACAAGCAGCACATGGAGAAGATAAAAGCGTAACAGGCCACTCGGACCGATATCGGGAGCACCGAGCAGGAGCAGCTTGGTGGCATTGCCCAGGGCAGGTGGCGGTGCCTTGTCGGCCATACTGGTTCCAATGGTGACTGCCCAAAACGCCAGCTGATCCCAAGGCAATAGATAGCCACTGAAGCTCATGAGCAGTGTTGCCAACAGCAGAACAACACCGGTCAACCAGGTAAACTGCCTGGGTTTTTTATACGAACCTGTCAAAAAGGTGCGCACCATGTGAAGCACCACGATGATAACCATGGCCTCAGCCGCCAAACGATGGATATCCCGCATAAACTGGCCAAAGGGCACGTTGCTTATGATGTTGAGCATGTCACCATAGGCCCGTTCCGGTGTCGGGGCATAATAGATCATGAGGAAAATGCCTGTAATGACCTCGACGACAAACAAGTAGGTGCTCAATAACCCCAATCTGAAGGTGTAGGTTAGCTTGGTGACAGATTCATGATAAAAGCTGGGTTTGATGTGAAACCAGAAGGACTCAGAGTGCACTTTCAGGCGGGGATTGGGCCGCCGCGGCTCATCTCCCCGGGCAAGGCCTCGAAGGTCGTTCCAGTTCATGCCAGTAGTAAGCCTGGTGATAAATACATCCAGCTGGCGTAAGGCCCATGGGGAGAGACCCTCAGTTCGTATCTCGTTGGTGACGTTTTGGAGTATGCTCATTTCAGATTACTCCCTGGCCGGCTTCTGTGACTCCGGCCGAATGAATATCGGTTCAGGGCACCCAGTTATGATTAGTTGGAGGAACCGAGGAGTTTTTCGCCTGTGTTCGCCCAGACCTCAGCGTCGGGGTCAGTGAGCGGAAGTGCTTCTCCGCCTTCGGTGACCTCTGCCAGCACCTGACCGTTCTTTTCCAGGCGCATGACAAACTGGTCAAGCGATCGGGGCGCCGGTCCCTCGATGTATTTCCCATCATGTTGGAATTTAGATCCATGGCAGGGACATTCGAAGCGCTGGGTTTGATCCTTCCACTCGTAAAGGCATCCCAGGTGCGTGCAAACCCGATAAAGGGATCGAACCCCGTCCGCGTCGTTGACCAGCCAGAAGGCGCCATCCAGATTCTGGACAGGAGAGGCACCGACCTGAGGCATGGAGCTTGCAGATCCGAGATTGAAAACACCACCGAACTCACCTTCCTTGAATCGGGGCAAGGCAAAAGCAAAGGAGGCGATCCCGGCTTCGACCAGAACCAGGCCCAAAGCCGCTCCCCAGGCGTAGGTAAGGAATTCGCGACGATTAACTGGTTCTGGCGACACACGCCCGGCCTTTTTGGCGGCCTTATCTTCTTCCTTGACCTGACGACCAGATTTGCGATATGAACCCTGGTCGCTGCGGTATTCGGTACCAGCTGCCGAATCCCTGGCTTGCTGTTGCCGCTTTTCTTCCAGAAATTTCTGTTGTTCCGGACTCAGTTCACCATCTGAGCCAGTAGATTTGGGGTTGGCCATATGGCTGCCTCCTGATGGCGCCTGAGGTAGGAAAAACTGTGGTGCAATCAGACCTGTGCTCAGTCATGACCCTGCAATTTCGTTGCAACTACGAGGCGCTGCATTTGCTATCAGAGGGAAAGTGGTCCCAGCTCGTTTATGCCGGGAGAGACGCCGAATTATAACATGCGGGTATACCTCTGTCAAAACAGTTGCTCTTGACGGGAAAAAAAGGGACGGGCATCGACAATGCTTTCCGCAAAATACACCCGGACACGCACAGGGGCCGTTACTCCTCCGACGTGATCGGACCACGCCGCTTCTTTTTTTCACTTCGCCGCCGCTTGGCTTCGAGGCGCCGCCTTCTGGCCGCTGCGCTGGGTTTCGTGGACCGTCGTTTCTTGGGCCGCTTGAGCGCTGTGGATAGTAAATCGCGGAAACGACCGATAACATCTTCCCTGTTTTCATGCTGGCTGCGGCCGGCCTGTGATGTGAGGTGAAGGATGCCATCGTTGTCCAGGCGCCCTTTAAGCCTGGACATGGCTCTCTTTCGCTGTTGCTCGCCAAGGCTTGGCGTGGTGGCGAGATCAAAGAGGAGTTCGACCTTCGTCTCCGTTCGTTGGGCGTGCTGACCACCAGGGCCACTGCTGCGCGCGTATCGAAAACGCAGTTCGTTGAATGGGATAGTGATGTTCCGGTTGATGATGATATCTTTGTCTGTCAATGAAGGGACCTGTTGTATGCTTCGGGCTAGGGCGTGCCACCGGTCAGTGGAATCGTTGTCGTGAGTGGCTGGCCGGTTGTCAGCGGCACGGTTACAGTCAAGGGTTGATCAGGCAGTAGCGGCGCTGTCGGTAAAGGAAAGAGACGCTCGACGCGAATCGAACGCGTATTCTCATAGTAATCGGGACAGGTGGACTGGTCGAATTCTGTTACCCGATTTCGAAAAACAGAGACCTGATAGACGGCGGCACCCTGCCGCATTTGCCCATCCTCACCCGGGTAAAGAGTAAGTTCTTTGTCCTGCCACTGGAATAGAAGAGGCATCACCTGTCGATCAATGCGGCAGCCGTCCATGTCGATTGTGGAGATCACAGGGCAATCGCTATCTGCTTCGGCGGTCGACATCAGGAGAGAATCATCCAGTAGGTCGACGTCAGTGGCTCCGAGGAAGAGCAGCCCGTGGTCGTCATACACCTGCAGCTCGTAGCCATGGCTTTGGGGTAAATACCGGCGGATGGTCACAGTGCTGGTTATCGTTGCCGTAGGCGACAGCTGCGCGGTGGTCATGGTTCGGGTCAGTGGTTCGATGAGATCGGTCCATGCAATCATCCGGTAGGACTGGTTAACCGCCAGGGGCGGGGGGTCTCCCAGATAGTCCAGTGTCAGGGTAATGCCTTCGGCAACCTCGCCCAGAGTAAAGGAACGATGGGGCAAGTTGACCGGATCTTCGTCGGTAGCCAGGAGACTTGCCTGAAATTCGATGATCTGGCCGTTCGCGTAAGCGGTCAATAGGTCGGGTGAGAGAGGATCGTCGGGAAGCAGGATCCAGGATTGGATTGCGCCATCTCCCGTGCAATGTTCAGGCTGGACGATGGGTGTTGGCGTGATGTTGATCGGGCGCGGGGCAGGAAGTTCTTCGGGCAGAACGCACGCCACGAGCAGCATCGCCAACAGGCACAAGGCTGAGGCCAGGAAAAGAGTGGTTCTGTAACTCCTGGTTCTCAGCCTTGATTGCGTCACAACATCACCGGATGACACGGTGTGCTAACCCTCCAGTGCCTGCAAGCGCTTCTCGATTTGCGCTTTCTTGCTTTCCCATTCAGCCAGGTGGCCTCGCGCGGCCTCCACCACTTCGGGTGGCGCGTTGTTGACGAAACCGGGATTGGCCAGGCGGCCTGCGTTGCTGGCTACCTGTCGTTCGACGTTGGCCAGTTCCTTGTGCAAGCGGGCGACCTCTGCATCCAGATCGACCAAACCAGCCAGAGGAAGGGCGACCGTAATGCCTCCGGCTACCAGGCCCACAGATTTTGGTGGAATCTCCAGAGTCTCAGCGATTTCCACCTGATCCATGTTCAGGCGGGCCAATGTTGCTATGACGGCGATCTGTTCGCTTACCAGTGCCGTGTGTTTCCCGGCACTGAACAGAGCATCGATCTTTCGGCCCGGGGCCACATCATACTCGGCGCGGGCGTTGCGGATCGCACGGACGATCTCCTCGATTCGGCCGAAGTCTTCCTCGGCTGCCAGATCTCTCGACCCCGCCTCCGGCCATGGCGCGATGATCAGCGCTTCAGGCCAGCCACCATCGGGCGCGAGCTCATCATCGGTGGCTATTGCTGCCCGCTTCAAGATCTGCCAGATCTCTTCGGTCACGAATGGAATGAAGGGATGGAGAAGCCTGAGAGTCTGGTCAAGAGCATTGATCAGAATATGGGCCGTGCGCCAGGCATCCGCACCACCTTTTGCCAGCTGAGTCTTGGCGATTTCGATGTACCAGTCGGCCAATTCGCTCCAGATGAAGTCATAGGCTTGACGGGCCGCTTCGCCAAACTGGTAACTCTCGATGAGACGGGTTACCTCGGCAATGGTCCGGTTGAGTCGACCCTCGATCCACAGGTCAGCCAGGCTGCCTGAGTTTGCAGGGGAACCCGGCGCTGTGCCCTGGGGCTGTTCCGGCATCTGGGCGGCCAATTTTCCCAGGTTGCTCACCGTGAAGCGGGCGGCATTCCAAATCTTGTTGGCAAAGTTGCGGTTGGCGCGGACACGGTCCATGTTCAGATTCATGTCGTTCCCTGGTGTGGAGCCAGTCAGCAATGTCAAACGCAGGGCATCGGCGCCGTAATTGTCCATGACCTCGATGGGATTGATCACATTGTTGTAGGTCTTCGACATCTTCCGCCCCTGAGCATCTCTGACGAGCCCATGCAGGTAGACGGTATGGAAGGGAATGTCATTGGTGTACATCAATCCTTGCATGATCATCCGGGCGACCCAGAAGAAGAGGATGTCGTAGCCTGTGCCCAACACGTCAGTAGGATAGTAACGGCGCAGATCTTCGGTATCCTCAGGCCAGCCCAGCGTACTGAAGGGCCAAAGGCCGGAGCTGAACCAGGTGTCCAACACATCCGGATCTTGTTCCAGAGCCACCGGTTCCTTGTAATGCTCGATAGCCTGGTCCTGTGCTTCTTGCTCGCTGCGAGCTACGAAGACCTGCCCATCGGGTCCGTACCAGGCAGGGATGCGATGGCCCCACCAAAGCTGACGGCTGATGCACCAGGGGCGCAGGTTTTCCAGCCAATGGTAATACACCTTGGTGAATCGCTCCGGGATGATCTTGATACGGTCGCTGCGCACCGCGGCCAGCCCCATTTCGGCCATGGGCGCCGTGTTCACGAACCATTGCTTGCTGACCAGTGGTTCGATGATCTCGCCGCCGCGTTGGGCTCGTGGCACTTGCATGGCATAGGGCTCTTCGCTGATGACGAGACCAGCCTCGGCCATATCCTGCCACAACCTGGTGCGAGCTTTGAAGCGCTCCATACCGGCGTAAGGGCCCGCCTCGTGGTTCAGGGTGGCGTCCTTATTCATGATATTGACGGTTTGCAGCCCATGTCGCTGGCCAATGTCGAAGTCATTGGGATCATGTCCAGGTGTGATCTTCAATGCGCCGGTGCCGAATTCCATGTCCACGTAGGTATCGTGGATGATCGGAATCGGCCGGTTGAGTATGGGTACCAGGCAGGTCTTGCCGATCAGATCCCGGTAGCGTTCGTCGTCGGGATGGACTGCCACCGCCGTGTCGCCCAGGATGGTCTCAGGGCGGGTGGTCGCTACCGGAATGTAGCCTTTGCCCGGCCCCTCCTTCAGATCGACTCCTGCCACCGGGTACTTGAAATAGTAGAGCGTCCCTTGCTCCTCTGTGTACTCCACTTCCACATCGCTGACGGCAGTTTGGAGGCCTGGCGACCAGTTCACAATGTATTCGCTCTGGTAGATCAACCCCATTCGATAGAGTCGCACGAACGCTTCCCGGACGGCCCTGCTAAGACCGTCGTCCAGGGTAAAGCGCTCCCGGTCCCAGTCGCAACTGGCGCCGATACGCCGTAGCTGCCCCACAATCCTTCCGTGGAACTGGCGTTGCCAGGCCCAGGTCTCCTCGATGAATGCCTCGCGGCCGATTTCCTCGCGGCTCGTGCTCTCATCGCGCAACTTGCGTTCGACCTGCAGTTGAGTGGCAATGCCGGCATGGTCGGTACCGGGTATCCACAGGGAAGCCCGCCCTTGCATCCGGTGGTAGCGGATCATCAGATCTTCCACGGTCACGAATAACGCGTGGCCCTGATGCAGAACACCGGTGACATTGGGTGGTGGAATGGCGATGACAAAGGGTTTGGCATCGGGACCGGCGACTTCTGGCTTGAACCAATTCTGCGCCTCCCACCAGGAATATAGCCTGCCCTCAGCGGCTGCAAAATCGTATCTTGTTGGCATATCAAAAGGTGAGTCAGTCATGATCATTCCTTCCTGCCATCCGAATTCTCCAGGGATGGTTGATCTTTGCGCGATACAACGACAAGGCGGCGGGATAAAGCTTGAAATGGGAGAAGATCAGGAGGTGCCGCAAGCGCTCCATAATAGGCAACTGGCTCAAGTTCTGCTTGCGACAGCATTCGTGTCAATTCGGTTGCCGTATAAACATGCACTCTGAAGGACAACATGTGCCGCTCACCACGTTCATCGGCCCACAGCCAGTATTCCTGATTCATGCCGCTGATCGGATCGAATTCGCGGCTGGTGCAGACCAATAGATCATCGATCTCGAACCAATCGGTGGGGCGAAAAGAGCTCATGATGTAATCGCGATGGGTCAGATCGACGATGAAGACCCCGCCAGGTTTGAGCACGCGCTGAACCTCGGAGAGTACTCGTTGGTTCTCTGCAGGATCCTCAAAGTAACCGAAAGCCGAAAAGATGTTGATCACCGCATCGAATCGACCGGTCCATTGCTCGGGTAGCTCGCGCATGTCACCCTGCTGCCAGGAAACATCCTGGTCCGATTGCGCTGTCGTTTCCCGGGCACTGTCCAGCAGAACAGTGGAAAGATCAAGGCCGGTCATAGAATAGCCGATCTGAGCCAGGGGCACACTGATGCGACCGTAGCCGCAGGCCAGATCAAGAATCTCAGCCCCTTCCTGCACACCGTTCAGGCCCAGCAGCGCGGTTATTCCCTCGATTTCCTGGGCTGTCCGAAGTGGATCGCGCGCCTCGCGAAAAAGCTTGAGGTATTTTTCGTCGAACAGATCTTGCCACCACTCAGTCATGGGTTCTTTTCCTGCCGGTTTTCTGCCGGATCAAACGATCGATTGGGCCCTTGCATTGGTGCAGGTATATTGCTGTCGTGCCATTCGATGGCCGAAAAAAAACACCCCTTTCGTCACAAGGACGAAAGGGGTTCTCTCGCGGTACCACCTTGTTTGACAACAGTGACAGGCACTGTCATCCACTCAGGCGCTGTAACGGGCTCACCCGGGATGACCTACTGCAGGCTAACCTGTATTCTCAGCCATCCAACTTCCCGGCGACCTTCAACGGGGCTCGCATCGAGGTGGGCTCTCAGCCGTTGGCTCACCCTTTCTGGCGACGGCTTTCCGTTTACTCCTCCGGTTCGCAGTTGTTGCTTTGCACGGTTTCGTGCTATTTGCTTTGAAGTGGCGCGATTATAGCCCAATCCCTGGCCGCTGTCAAACAGAATCTTTTCCGATTAGCCTCAGCGCGTCTCGATGGTGATGCTTTTGATCAGGTCACCGGGCTTGGAAGCAGCCTGGGGATCGCGCAGGCTGATCGAGTCGACCACCTCCATGCCCTCGATTACCTTGCCGAATACGGTGTGTTTGCCGTCGAGCCAGGGGGTCTCGGCCAGGGTGATAAAGAACTGAGTACCGTTGGTGTTGGGCCCGGCGTTTGCCATGCTGAGCAGGCCCGCCGAGTCGTGGGTCAATTCGGGAACAAACTCATCGGAGAACCGATATCCTGCCCCACCGCTTCCTGTACCAGTTGGGTCGCCGGCCTGAGCCATGAATTCCTCGATGACGCGATGGAAGGTGGTGTTATCATAAAATCCCAAATCTGCCAGTACGACGAAGTTGTTCACCGTATTGGGTACTTGTTCCTCGTGAAGATCGACAAGTATGTCTCCCTTTTCTGTAGTGATTCGGGCCAGGTAGTCGACACCCGGCTCCAGTTGCATCGCCGGTGGGGCATTGAATATGCCTTGCCGTTGCTCCGGGGGAATCTCTGCCAGAGGGCGGCCACCGTCCGGATCGAGGACAGGGGATAGCGGTTCTGGGGTCGCTGTGGGCGGTGGCGGTGTGGGTGCCTTTCGCTCGTCGGCCTGATCGATAGAAACCTGGATGATCTTATCACCCTCAACGATTTGATCGACGACCTCGAGCCCCTCGATGACCTGACCAAACACCGAATAGCCACCATCCAGAAAGGGCGTCTCCTGGTTGGTAATGTAGAAGGTGCTGCCATTGCTGTCCATCCCGGGATTGCTCTGGTCTGGAAGGCGGGCCCATCCCATGGCGCCTGCCCGATGCGGTACCAGTATCTCCGCCGGGATCGTGTATCCCGGTCCGCTTTCGCCATTGTCCAGCGGATCACCGCTGAGAACGGCAAAGTGTTGGTCGGGCTGGGGTACCTGGTGCCAGTTCATGCCGTCAAAAAAGCCGAGATTGGCCAGTACGACGAAGTTGTTGACGCTTTGAGGCGCTTCCTGCGAATACATCTCGACCACGATATCGCCCTTGGCGGTTTCGATGGTCGCGACATAAACTCCCTCTGGATCGATGATCATATCGGGGGCAGAGTCGAACATCTCGGCGCGCTCTTCAAGGGAAAGGCTGCCAAGCGGACGTTCGTCGCCCGCGGCGGGTATCGGTTTCTTTCCGCCAACATCGCTTGCCTCCTGCTGATCAGGGGACTCAACAACTTCCTCGACAGCATCGCCTGGTTGATCGCTTGTGGCGGTTGTCTCCTCCTGCGATGTCTTCACCGGAGTGTTGGTCTCTGAAGCGATGCTCGCTGGCGATTCCGGAGCGCTGCAAGCACCCGCAACCATGATCACGAAGATCGAAAGAGCTAAAAATATAAATCTCACTTGCTTAAGGTTTGAAAACAACAGTGTTACCTCCATGGTTGAATACGTACTAAATCAACTTTCTATGTTGGTTTGCTGTAAAGCCAGATTGGCAATGTGCCACAGCAAAAACGACTGGTCTCACTACCGCTTGACATCCCGGCAGCAACACCACCTACTCTCAACTCTCCAGGATCGTTTCGGCTCCACGGTCTGGAAGAGGGACGCCCACCTTGATGACCCGTTTTCCAGCTCCGGGAATGTCACCAGTTGCATTAACGGCGTCGATCAGAATTCGAGAACGAGCGACCACCTCAGCGTAGTCAACGGACGAGTGGTTGGTGAGGATCGCCACGGCATCGGCCCGATCGAGAGCCGGGTGCAGGGCCTCCGACTCCAGCAGGACACCTGGTCGGTGCAATGCGTTTCCTCCCACATTCAGTTTGAGCACATGTGGATCGTGGAAAGATACCCGGGCGCCCGCTTTCAACAGAAGTTCGATGACTCGCCGGGCCGGCGAGTTCCGGGCATCGTCAATATCTGCCTTGAATGCTACGCCTAAAATCAGCACCCTCGCGTCTCGCATCGAAATGCCGTACAGATTCAGCCCATCAGAGATTCTTCGCACAACATGGTCAGGCATATCGGCGTTGACTTCAGCGGCCAGTTCGATGAACTTGGTGTAAAAATCGAATTCGCGGGCTTTCCAGGAGAGATAATAGGGATCCACCGGGATACAATGCCCGCCAACACCGGGACCTGGTGTGAAGGGCATGAAGCCAAAAGGTTTGGTTTTTGCGGCATCGATCACTTCCCAGATATCGATCTGCATCCGTTCCATGAGCATTGCCAGCTCGTTCACCAGGGCAATGTTGACGCTGCGAAAGATGTTCTCCAACAGCTTGGTCATCTCTGCTGCCCGGGGAGTCGAGACGGGATGGATATCTGGCGTAAGATGGGCAAACAGCATGCAGGCCATCTCTGTGCAGCCTGGCGTCAAGCCACCTACGACCTTGGGAATATTGTGGGCGCTGTAATCCTTGTTTCCGGGATCAATGCGCTCGGGCGAAAAAACCAGGTGGAAGTTCCGACCTGCCTGAAGTCCACCCTGTTCCAGGATCGGTTGCACAATCTCCTCGGTGGTTCCCGGGAAAGTAGTACTTTGCAGGATCACCATGCTTTCGTTGTGCAGATGTGGCAGAATGCCTTCAGCTGCCGCGATGATGTAACTCAGGTCTGGCGTCTTCATGTTGTCAAACGGTGTGGGCACACAGATCAGGATGATGTCAGCGTTCACCAGACGCCTGTAGTCGGTCGTTGCCTCCAGGGCGCCGTGTCTCACCAGGGAGGCGATCTGCGTCGACAGCACGTCAGGAATATCGCTGATTCCCTGGTTGATTCTGTTCACCCGATCCGAATCGATGTCGATGCCAATCACAGAGAAGCCGGTTTCCCCGAATGCCGACGCGTGGGGAAGACCGACGTATCCCAGGCCGATGATGGCAATAGTCGCTTGTTTGTGCGCGATCTTCTCTTGAAGGGACATGATGTTTCGTTTAGTGACTCAGGGAATCTCTTCGTGCCGGCACAGGAACTCAGTCGTAACCGACCTTCTCTTCAAACCACCAAATGGCGATGATACCCAGTACCGCCATGCCAAGGCCAACGGCGTAACCCAGGGGAATACTGGCGGTGGTAATGAAAATCGCCACCATACCACACGCACCTGCAATCAGATAACAGATCAGCACCGCTTCCCGTCTTGAACCGCTTAGACGGGCCAGGCGATGGGAGATGTGGTCCTTTCCCGGTGTTGTCAGCGGGTTCTTGCCGCGGCGCAGGCGGGAGATAATGACCATGGTCATATCAAAAATAGGAAGGGCCAGCACCAGGACCGGTACCATCCATGTGACGAAGTGGGTGTTGTCGGGAAATCGCAGTTTAATCGCCAGGGCGGCCAGTATAAAACCGATAAAGAGGGAACCACTGTCACCCATAAAGATGCTTGCCGGATTGAAGTTGTAGATGAGGAAACCGATGCATGCCCCCAGCAGCGCGGCGGACATGGCACCGACCAGATACTGATCACTAAGGGAGGCCAGGATCAGGAAAAAGGCAGCTGCTATCGTGGCAATCCCTGCCGACAGACCATCCATGTTATCCAGGAAATTCAGAGCGTTGGTGATCCCAAGGACCCATAGCATCGTCACCGTGATGTTCAACCATTCCTGCTGAAAGATGCCGATTCGCACGCCGCTAAAGATCAGGATGCCGGCAGCGAGTGCCTGAACAGCCAGCTTCTGAAAGGGCTTCACCGGATTTCGGTCATCGATTCCGCCAATAATCGAGACCAGGGTAGCGCCAATCAAAATGCCGATGGCCTCGTTGATACGAAAGCGAGTCTGCAGTACAAGGAGAGCTATGATGAATCCCAGGTAGATCGCCACACCACCCAATCGCGGGATGGGCGCGCTGTGGACCTTACGAAAACTGGGTTGGTCGACAAAGCCGAAGCGCCAGGCTACCCACCGGACGACGGGCGTTGCGGCGACGGCGAGCACCAGTGCGGTGGCTGCGATTAATACGTAGATCGTGGCAGGTTGCATCAGTTACCCGGTTTCTTCTCCAATTGCTGGATCAGCGCCAGCAACGAGGCGCGGTCATTTTCATCCTGGGTGAGCTGCAAGGCTGCTTTCGCGAAATCCAGAGCCCTTTCCAGGTCGCCGGTCTGTTGATAGAGAATTGCCAGGTTGCGGGCGCTTGCCAGGTCGTTCGGGCGCGCCTGCAATACCATCTCGTTGCGTTCAATAGCGTTTGCCAGGTTGCCCCGTTGGGCGTAGAGGAATCCCAGATTGCTGTTGATATGGACGTTGTCAGGATCGATCTCCAGGCCTTGTTCGTAGTACTGGATGGCCTGATCTTCCTCGTTTTTCAGCCGGAAGAAATCCCCCAGGCGCTGGAAGGTATCCGGATATTCCTGATCGAGTTCCAGCGAAACCAGATATTGTTCCAATGCCTTGTCGTCATCACCTGCTACTTGATAGGCGGAACCATACTCATTGTGCAGATGCGCGGCGTTGGGACTAAGATCGGTAGCAACCTGGTAGTAATTCAGCGAACGTTCGATCAACTCCTGCCGCCTGTCAGCTGAACTCATCTGGGCCCATGCAAGGAAAAGGCGTCCCAGGTTGGCTGTATGATCGGTATTCAGGGGATTCAGGTTCTGAGCCTTGAGCAACGATTGGTACGCGTCACCAATAAAGTTCTCTCGTTCTGCCTCGCTTGCCTGCCGTGCCCGCTCCAACTGCGCTCGACCGAGGAAGAGATAGTAGTAGTCCTCCGTCGGCTGCTGTTGGATGGCTTTGTCGTATAGGAAAATGGCTTCTTCGTATAGCCCGGCGGAATCGTAAGCCTGGCCCTGTTTGTAGATAATATCTGCACGGACAAGGTTGATGTTGACGGAAACAATCAGAAACAGGGCCAGCGCAGACAGACCAACGCCCGCGATCGGGCCAAACCAGGAACCCTGCCCCAACCATTGGCCGGAACCGGGCCGCCTGCGCCAGATGACCACACCCAGCAGGAGAATGAGTACGAAGATGAGCAGGTAGAAGGTGAAAATATGGCTGGACACTCTGTTGACCAATTCATTCAGCGTAATGCCGCTGCCAGGCTGTTGTCTGAGAACGTCACTGGCCAGCCTGCTGGCATGGATGAGTCCCATGACCAGAAATATCCCGATACTGATTGCCGAGAAGATCAGTGCAGCCTTGCCGAGCCAACGGGCGGTTAATCGCTCTGTTGCGTCTCGTGCGATACTGAACAGGGCCAGCGCCATTCCGACGAACCAGGTAAAGATCACCATCCAGAGAGCGGCCGCGCTTGTCACCCGCTGTTCACCGACCACGCGGCTGGTGAAGGAATGCCAGAACAGGGCGAATGGACTGGTCTCGCGCAGGTGGGCGACATTGGGGCTTATCGTAAAATCGTAGGCCAGCGTAAAGAGGATGATTCCCGCCAGGACGGCGTAGATGATCACTTCGCCCCAGGCACCAGTTGTCTGAGATCCGGAACTCCTGGCCGGCGTTAGCGCCGTCTGCGGGGTGGATCGGCGACGACGCCTGCTGCGGCTTCGACCAGGTTTGCCCGATGGCGCCGGGGTTGAGAGGGCCGGTTTCGTGCTGGTCGCCGTCGCGGGAATACCCAGGGGAAGCCAGTTCATGCCTACTACCACCAAAGTCGCACTCCAGACCCAAAAGTAAGTACGGGTCGAGGCAATGGCGATTCCAAAGTGGATTTCGGTGAAGTGGGCGATGATGGTGGTAAAAGCTGTGAGAATCAGGAACTCGCGAAGCCCCAGCTTCATTGGCTGATCTCTGATCTCATTCCAGACAGCGGCCAGCGGGATATAGAAGAGCACAATGCCGGCGATCAAGCCGATGGGCAGGGTCAGCCCCGACAGGATCCAGTCCCCCTGTGTCAAGTAGGGTACCAGGGCACCGATCCCCGCACCTGCGATCGAGATGGCGATAAACAGCCAGAATTGGGATCTGTTGCGTATCAAGCCCAGCCATTTCAACGAATAATAGAAGACGCTCATGAAAAGGGTCATGTAGGCCAGGAATCCCACCAGCCCAGTCGTGACCAGGGCATCGAATGTCTCATTGTGTGATCGATCAGGCGAGGCATTGCGCGCTTCATAGTGGGCCAAATCGGGTGGATAGAAGCGGTTGAAGGCCATCCACATGGACTCTGGTCCGTAACCCACCAGTGAGCGAAGGCCATTCACCCGATCAGGTGTCATGGTTGTCACATCGATCTGGCCTCCGGTGGCTGGATACTCAATGGGTTCGTGGGGCTGGATCAACTCGGTGGCGCCTTGCCAGATCAAGGTGCGTACTTTGGCGGTGCGCGCCTCAAAGTCCAGAGCAGTCCCCAACCGGCCGATATAGGGGTTTGCCCGCAGCCCTTCCAATGGCGTATTGGGTAGATTGAAAATGACCAGAAAAGCGATTCCCGCGACGGCGATTCCAATCCATGGTACCCACAACCACTGAGCCACAGTACGGAGGCTATTCCCCAGCCGCGGGTTCCTGGCGGCCCATGCCCGAAGGCCCAGCAGGCCAACCGTGCCAAAGACAAACAGCCCCGCACCAAGTGCCAGGAAGGGGCCGCGGCTCTGGGAGTAAAAGATGGCCAATAGTTGAATGGCAACAATGAAGAGATAGCTACCTGCAAGGATTGCGTCGGCAAACCCTTTTTTTGATCCCTCGTCGCTCATAAGTCGGGCAAAGTGGATCAGGAATCGCTGGAGCGTCAAAAAAAAGGCCATCAATAGATAGGCCGCAACAAAAATCGCATTGCCCATATTGGCGGCGATTCGCCGCTGGACATTTCCACCCCAGGGAAGTGGATCCAAGCCTGCCCTTTGCAGGATCCCATAAATGGCAATTGGAAGGCTGGTCAATATGATGGCGAAAATGATACGATGCCACTGTTCCCGCTGGCGTAGATGTCCCAGCATCAGGAAGAAGATGACGATGTAGGACAGGGTCGTATAGGTGCCCTGTAGTCTTTGGTATGAGCCTCCCCAGCTGATCCTCGGTTCAAGGGAAAGGATGGTGCTGAGCAGATAAACCGCGACCAGAATCAGGGTAGGAAGGACCAGAGGAGTCTGGCGAATACGCTGCCAAAGAGATGGTTCGGGCTCATTGTCCGCATTGCCCTCCTCCCCGGGACTTTTTCGCAATCCGCCATCGACCAGCTTGACGATCCAGGCGATTGCCATGATGAGGGCAATGGATCGCAAGAGGCTGATTTTGTCGGGCTCAAAGACCCGGCTGGAATGGACATTAAAAAAGAGTGGCACGATGATAAGTGCCGCCAGCCAGCCGGCTTCGATGATCGCTTCAGAAAGGCGAGAAAGTTTGGAATCCATGACGGTAGTTCGTGCGCAACGATGGGTGGCATTATAACATAGGTTCAGAGAGAATGTTCAACCTCTGGGTCTATAGCGTACTCCCGCTAGCCCCCACTCTTGAGGAACACCTCTTTTCCGGTACCAGCCGATTGGTAGATTGCGAGGACAAGTTCCAGCGACTTGCGTGCTTCTTCTCCAGGTGTGCCGGGAGAACGTCCTGCAATCAACGCATGGGCAAACTCCCTGATTACCTCCCTGTGACTGTAACCATATACGCTTGGCGGGTCGACCCGCTGGCTGGTCAGTATCTCCGCCTCCTGCTCCAGCTGGCCAGCGACTTTCCAGAGCGTGATGCGGTTAAGGGCAGTTCCTCCGATCTTGACTGAGCCTTTCCCGCCAAAGATGGCCACAGACCCTTCCAGGTTTTTGGGCCATGTCAGGGTAGAGCCCTCGACGGTTCCAAGGGCGCCGCTGGCGAACTTCAACACCGCTACCCCTACATCTTCCGCTTCCATCTCGTGTGCCAAAGTGGCCGTGTAGGCCTGCACCGATTGCACGGGACCCATGAACCACTGGAGCGCGTCGATATGATGGATGCTCTGATTCATCAACGCGCCCCCGTCCATGGCCCAGGTGCCGTGCCAGTCATCCTCGTAGTATGATTGAGGCCGGTACCAGCGGACACAGGCGTTTCCCAGATAGAGCTCTCCCAGCGCGTCCTGGTCGATCAGCTGGCGAATCTGCTGCATTGGGGAGTTGTAGCGGTTCTGCAAGACCACTCCCAACATCCGGTTGTGAGCGCGCGCTGTTGCGATCATGCGGTCGGCATCCGCCAGATTGAGGGCGATCGGTTTCTCCACCAAAACGTGTTTACCTGCTTCGAGAGCATCCAGTGCCACCCGGGCATGCAGGCCGCTGGGTACACAGATGCTGACTGCGTCGATGTCCGACCGATCCAGCAGGCGAGCGTAGTCAACGAAGGATTCGGTGTTGTATTCGGCAGCAAACCGCTCGGCTCGGTCCTGTCGAATATCGGCAACTGCCCTCATTTCCGTTTCAGGTAATTGGCTGAGCGACTGAGCATGTCTGGGAGCAACTCGCCCACACCCAATCAGGCCAAATCGTATCGTCAAGGGGTTTTCTCCTGGTTCATGATGGTTGCTTCAATCACATCCATGCGATCGAGGACATGGCGCCAACTGAAATGCTGGGAAACAAACTGGCGCGCGGCCTGGCCCATCGTTTGCCGGGCCACAGGATCGTTGAGAAGGCCGACGATATGTCCCACGGTAGTTTCGATATCGTCGGCCACCAATAGATCCCGCCCGGCTTCGGCTTCCAGGCCACCGTTCACCATGCTGCTGGTCACGACCGGACGGCCCGCGGCCATGGCCTCCAGAACCTTGTTCTGCACCCCGGCAGCAAAGCGCAATGGTGCGACAAAGACTGCAGACCGGTTCAGGTAGCCGTTGAGATCGTCGACAAAACCGGTTACGGTCACCGATGGGTTCGCTGCCAACGCCTGTACCTGAGGCGCGGGATCGGCACCCACGATAGTAAGCTTGGCTGCTGGAATCTGTTCCTGGATGCCGGGCAGGATTTCGTTTGCGAGATAAGTAGCCGCATCCACGTTGTGCAAGACGCCCATGTGCCCGACGAAAACCAGACTGCTGGGTTCCCGGGGAATATCAATGGGATGCAGCCGGTTCAAATCGACCCCGTTGGGGATGACCTGGATATTGGCTGTTGGACAACCTGCTGCCAGTAACTGGCGGTCGTGGTTGGATATCAACCAGGTCTCTTCAAAGGAATCGGCAACGAAACGTTCATAGCGTTGGATGCGGGGGCGCTCTACCCTGTACACGAAACGAGATATCGCGCTTCGGTAGGGCAACGACCGCAGGATTTCACTGGAGATCGCATCGGTAAGATCGACAATGCGGTAGAGATTGGGTGTGTCGGCCAGATAGGGTGCCATCCTGAAGAGATGGATGTAAGCCGCGTCGAAAGGGTTGCTGGCGAGCGTATCGTTCACGAGTCCCTTCATGGCTGCTGATCTATAATAGAGGGCCTGCAAGGGTTCGGAACGCCAGAGGTTCGCAGCTACCCCGAGGGTTGATAGCTTTGCGCTCAGTGGAATGACCTGGATTTCTTTACAGTAGGCCTCCAGAGCAGATTGGTGGTCGCGTTCCTCTTCGTCGGCGATGAATGAAAGCAGTACAATTTCATGCTGCCCGGACAACTGTTTGATGAAGTTGAAGGCCCGCAGACGGTCGCCCCGATCGGGCGGATAAGGTAACCTTGAAGTCAAAAAGAGGAGTCGCATCGTTCCTGGCTAGCTGCGTTTTCCACGATTGAGGGTCAAAATGCCCATTTTGTACAGCATACGCTGTGTTGTGTCGGACACCAGATACTTTCCGGCCAGCGCCGACAATCTGGCTCGTTCACTGGCCGTCAATGGGTCCAGTGGCGCGACCGGGTAACCAAAGGCTTCCAGCGTTTCCCCGGCGACTTGCTCCGCCATCTTCTGGTCGAAGGGCGCCATCTCGTTTCGCCATCTCTGGACACTGGCAGAGGAAATGGGTTGCAGGACCTCAACATGAGTTGTCTTGCCTGTTGATTTCCTCGATTCCCGGGTGTGATCCAGCATGGCCGGATGGAATGTTTCTCCGAGGAACTGGCAGAGCTTTTGGGCGACGGGTCCCGGCGATTCAACCAGGGATTCGTAATGGACCTCCAAATAGCGGTCAGGACCCAGTAGCTGGCCTGCAGCCCGTCCTGTCTCAACGTTTCTGACCCAATTCCTGAGCAGGTAGTAGCTGTCCATATAGGCACGCGTTGCGCCCCACTTATTTTTTGCGGACAGGGTAACATCCCGTCCGTCACGGACCACATGGATGAACTGGGCCGTTGGGAAAATCCTGTTGAGCGCGGGAATGAACCGGACATAACCGGGTGTCTTGTCACCCCATCTGGCAGCGCCATGGGGCTCAGCCTTTAGCCGGTAGAGGGCATCGAGCAGGAATGTCAGTCGCGGTTCTGCTAATCCGGCATAAAACGCTGAAGTGTCCACGACCAGATCTCGCCAGGCGCGGTTTAGATCTCCGATCCTGTGCAAAACGCCCTGCGCTTCGGCTTCCGTGAGGATTTCATCAGCATCTTTTCCCAGGAAGGGAATGAAGCCCGTTTCGTCGGGGATGACTATCCGCGGGTGGCTGCTGAGGATGAACCTGAGCAAGGTTGTGCCCGAACGGGGGCTTCCGACCACGAAAATGGGCTGTTCGATCAACTGAGCCATGCGATTGATCAGGTCCTATATTGGTGGCATTACGCCTAGCGTCTGTAGACCGCGTCGGCCAGTTTGCAGGGTTGTATACTTCATCTTCAGGGCAGCGAAGCGGGCTTGCTCTTTTGCTGACATAGTGCCAGGGTCGGTCATCGCGTAGCCCAACCGTTCAAGCTCGCTGCCCGCAATGCGGTGGAAAAGACGGAGATCTTCTGGTGCCATTTCCGCCCGCCAGCGCTCGATGCGCTGCGTCCCAGGCGCCTGGCGCACAGGATCGTGGAAACTCCCGGCAATGATCTGTTTTTGGCCCAACAACTGGGGCCGCGACATGTCAGGATAAAACTGTTCGCCAAGGAAACCGCAGATTTTTCGTAGTTCCTGGTCAGGATCTGCCACCAATTGCTCGTAGCGAAGTTCGTGGAAGTGCTCATTGCCAATCCGGTGGCCAGCTTCCTGGGCTTCACCGATACGCCGGACCCAATTACGGGCTGCGAAGTAGATGTCTATGTGATATTCCTTGTTTCCCCACTTGTCCAGCATCGATAGCGCAGCATCCCGCCCATCCCGGATGAGGTGAATGAACTGCGCGGCGGGAAATAACTGGTTCAGAAGAGGCACATAGCTGCTGTAGATGGGCGTCTTGTCTCCCCAACGTTGCGCGCTGTACTGCTGCGCATAAAGGCTGTACAGGCTGTCCAGAAACGCCGCTGGTTTCTTGGGCGACATGGATCTCCAGATCTCCTGGGGATCGGGAGGCGCGCCCTGCCACTCCTTGGCAAAGCGATAGCGCCCGAAGATGATATCCAACATTTCCGCTACCTGCTTTTCGCTCAGATTTCCCGTCGGATTACCCAGAAAAAAACGTGGAATGAAATCAGATTCAGGCGGAATGTAGATGCGCGGATGGCTGCTGAGCATGAATCGCAGCAGGGTTGTTCCTGAGCGATGTACACCTATGATAAAAATCGGACGATTGCTTGGCATTGTGCGCTGGGTTTGACGCTTCAGATTCAGTCTGGTAGTATCCGGCTATGATCCACTCACCGGTGCTCATCCTTGGCTGTCCGCGGTCTGGCACGACTCTTCTCTACAGCATGTTGTCGGAGATATCGTCCCTCTGGTCGCTCGGCTATGAGAGCAAGGCAATCATCGAACAGCATCATCATCCCGACCAGAAGGATTGGCAATCAGGCGTTCTGGTTGCCAGCGATTTGACCGATGTGTCCCGGATACAGATGCTGGACGCTTTTGAGCGATATGCTGCACCGGGTTCTTTCTGGAGCCAGATCAACCGTGTACGCAGCGGCCTGCGGGGCAACCCGGCATGGCGGTGGGTGAAAGGGCGGGGCCGGACGAAAAAAGCCGGCTCTGGCGTCAGCAGCGCGGTGCCTCAACAGGGCCTCAACGCCGTTCGGACTGCGGCGCGGTTGCGCACTACGATCACGGGGCGTCAGAGTACCGCCATTCGTCTCCTGGAAAAGACACCGGAGAATTGCCTGCGTTTACCCTTTTTGTTGGCGCTGTTCCCTGATGCCAGCGTCATCTATCTCACGCGCGACGGCCGAAGCAATATCAATTCACTGATCGAGGGCTGGCAACAGCCCCATCTTTTTCCGGGCTACCAGGTCCCGGTTGAACTGTCGATTCCTGGCTACAGCCGGCCTCGCTGGGCATTTACCTTGATTCCTGGCTGGCAGGAACTGACCAGCAGTCCTCTGGAAGAGATCTGCGCCTGGCAGTGGGTTCGCTGCAACGAGGCCGTGTTGGAGCATCGGAGCCAGACCGGCGCCGCCGTACCCTATCTGACCATTCGTTACGAGGATCTGATCGGCAATCCCGGGCCGGTTTTGCGACAGATTGCGCAGTTTCTCCACATCGATTACGAACGGGACCTGGCTCGTTTCTCCAGCGATTTACCGCAGATCAATGTGGTTTCCTCGCCCGCTCAGGACAAATGGCGCCGGCAGAACCGGGATGCGATTGAACGGGTCCGACCGCTGATCGCGCCTATGATGCACCAGCTTGGCTACGATAGCAAGTTCTGATAAAAGGCCAGTAGCCTGCTTTCCATCTTTTCCCAGTTGTAGTGTGTTTGAACAAGACTCTGCCCCTGGCGCCCCATGACCAGCCCTGCCTGGGGGTCCCGCAGGATGCGCAGAATCGCCTGGGCATGCGCGGTGGGGTCATCAGCGGTCACCAGATAACCGTTTTTTCCGTCGTGGACGAATTGTCTCGTTGAGGGCAAGTCGCTGCTGACCACCGGCACGCCATATGCCATGTACTCGAACAACTTGGTTGGGATGTTCTTTTCGTTTTTGGGCACAGGTTGCCAGGTGACCCAGCCGACAGCAGCCTGCTGCAGGTAGTCGCCAATCTGCTCAAAGGGCACCCGGCCGGTGACCGTTACCGCGGCCTCGATTCCTCGCTGGCGAGCATCCCGGAGCAATTCCTCCTGCAAATCGGGTGGCATGAAGTGGCCCACCAGCAGCAGCTTTGCCTCGGGCATCTGCCGGGAAACCTGGTGGAAAGCTTCCATCATCAGGCGGGAGCCCCGATTGCGCTCCAGGCCTCCCAGGTAAAGCACGACGGGGTCTTTACGTGCGCTTGTCGCGGTCGCAGCAGCGGCATCCTCGACGAATTTCATGGATGGAAAGTTGAATAGGGTGATCTTTGGGCGGTCGACGTTTCTGAAGGGAAGGGCGATCTGGTCGTCGGCGAAAATAAGCCCGCTTTGAAGCCGCGCCAGGAGAGGTTCCAACCAGCCGAAGGCCCAGGCAATCGGTTGGCGCAGCCAGCCCGGCATGTAGTCCTTGACGCGGATGAAATCGGCGTTGACTTCGTGGACGTCGTAGACCGTAGGCTTGCCCGTGCGCAGGCGAAGCCAGGGGGTAACCAGTGTAAGCTCCGGATCATGGAAATGGTAGATGTCTGCCTGAGTTTCCCAGGCACGTTGGAGTAGTGAAACCCAGAGCCTCGGCCGTTGCCAGCGTGGGATTCTGGGCAGCGCAACGATGCGCACACCATCTTTGACCTCATCGCGATCATGAATTGCGATCAACGTTACTTCATAACCGGCTCGTCGCAAACTGAGAGCCTCCCGGAAGAAGACGCGATTGTCCAGAGCAATGTGGACGCTGGAAAGGATACAAACGCTGGGCATCACCCGGCCACCTCCAGGGCAACCGCAGTTCTCCTTAGCTTGATTCGATTCTTAGTTCCGGTCAACGGAAAGGGCGCCACTCTGTTGTTCACTTTGTGGTTTCTCTTCAGCAGTTGCATCGGTGCCTCGCCCTTACAGTACTCAGCCTGTCGATCTGCCAGGCCACAATTGTCTAAGCATGGCCAGCATTTCGAGCACCTGTGCCCGCTCCAGGAGGAGCAATATGCCCAGATACGTGGTGCTGAAAGCAGTCGTTTTCAGGATCGCTGTGTACCAGTTTGCATTATCGATCCCCAATCCACTGAGCACGGCGAAGGTTGCTGCAATGCCCAGGACCAGGGCCAGGCTCGGAATGGCGAACATGCGCCGCAGGGAAAAGTCAACGTGGCTTCGCGCCTGCCAGAACAGGATCGCCATGCCTGCGATCAACATGGCATCGACTGCCAGTGCAACTCCGGAAATGCCGAAAGTAGCTCCCAGGGTGAAGAGACCGATCAGCAGGATCACCAGTTGAGCCGTTCTTGCTCTTACCAGGACTTCTGGACGCCCAACCGCAATGAAAACGTCTCCGACGGTGGTCTTGATGGGATCAAGCAGCGTGAATACCAACATCAGACGAAATGCATCGAGCATGGGGAGCCACTTCTCTCCCAGCAACAGAAGAATAAACTCGGGTGCGACCAGCAACAGGAGCCCGGCAAGCAAGAATCCAGTGCGGACCAGGAACGCATTGGTGCGAAAAAACGCCTGGGAGAGGCGGTGACGATCGTTTTTCAGTTCAGCATAGGTGCCGCCGGCAACCAGGTTGATGGGCATTGCCAGGAAGCGACGGGGATAGATGGCAAAGGTGTACGCCCTGGAGTAGAATCCCAGGGCTGTGGCGCCCAGATAGAATCCTGTCCAAAGGTCATCGATCTTGTCCAGGGCTTTCATGAGCGCGACCGCTACAAAATTGCGGCTGCCAAAGCGCAGATAGTAGTCCACAACTCCCGAAAACCAGGCCAGGTGAGGCCGCCAGACTGGCCGCCAGACATAGAGCACGAGCAGAGTCAAGAGCATGGCTGTCAGGTCGGTGGCGAGCAACGCCCAAAGATCAGCTCCTCGAAATGCCAGTGCGATCGCAACCATTGTGGTCGCCAGCGCTCGCAGCACTTGAAGCAGCGCCAGCCGTCGATGAACCACCCGCCGGGTCAGGATCAGCCGGGGAGTTTCGGCAAGCTGCATACCAAAAGTGGCGATCAGCAGAACCAGAATCGCCGTGCGCAACGGGTTTTCTGCAAAGACCCAGGCAGCCGCGCCCAGAAGAACAGCCCAAACCAGCAAAAAGACAAGCTTGAGCGAAAAATGAACTGCGGCAGCCCGGTCTTCGTTTTCAGTCTCGGGCGCCCGGTGTAGAAATGCCCCGCCCATTCCGAAATTGGGCAATATTACCGTGAGCCCCACAATCGCGCTGGCACCCGCATAGACACCAAAGGTATCTACGGGCAGCATCCTTGCCAGCAAGATGGAGCGGACAAACAGCACCGCCACGGTAATGATGCTGGCGCCGATGTTCCACGATGCTGACGTGATGCTGCGCTTGGAGAGGCTTTCACTCATGGGTCGGTCGACGGTAAAATGAACTGATTTCCAGTCGGGCCGGGTGATGGCTCAGCCCTGGATAGGTTTTTCCATGACGCTCAGATAGAGATCGGTGATCTTATCGCGGATACTGGGCCAGGAGAAGGTTTCTGCGTTCTGGACGGCCGCCCGGCTCAGACGATAGGCCAACCGGGGATCGTTTGCGATGCGAACTACAGCATCTGCCAGGGCCTGCTCATCGCCAGGTTCAACCAGGAGGGCGTTGACGTTGTTCTCAACGGTAAAGGGAACGCCTCCAACGGCTGTCGCCACGATGGGCAAACCACTTGACGAGGCCTCCAAAAAAGTCGAAGGTTGATTGTCCACTGTACTGGTGCTGATGAAGATGTCTGCATTCTCATAGTGTGTCTTGATTTCCGCAAAGGGCACGCGACCTGTGAAGGTCACTGGAAGGCTAAGGCTGCGGCTGAGCGCTTCGGTTTCGGATCTCAATTCTCCTTCACCAATCATGGTGAGCATTGCGTCCGGAAGTCTTTGTTTGATCCTGGCAAAAGCTCGCACCATCTGTTGGGGGTTGCCGACCTGGTTGAACTGTTTGATCCACAATAAACGCTGCCCCCGCCACCTGTCGCGAGCAAAACACTCGGCTGGTTTTGCTGAAAACTCTTCTTCGCGTACCAGGTTCGGAATGATTACAGGGTGAATGCCGAGCGCTTCGAATACCGGCGCCGTGTACCGGGATAGCGCAATCAATGCGTCGATGCGCGCCAGAGGCGCGCGCGCGATCGCTTTGTGACGCTGAACGAACTGGGCGGCCTTGCCGCCATGATAGGTAGCGACTACAGGCAGACCCTTCAAGCGGCCGACCAGCAGCGAGGCGCTGATTGGCAGATAAAAACCCCAGTAGGAGGAGAGGTGCACGTGGACCAGATCGCCCCCCTGTGCTGCACGCCACAGCCTGCCCGGTACAATCACGGACTGGGCAAAGGGCAACAGGGCACGCCCCACTCCCCCCCAGCGGCGCAGGCTTTGCACGTTGGTGTCCACTGAATGCACGTCAACGCCATCGTTGCGCAGGTACTCGCTGAGAAGCTCCACCTGGGTAGTGACGCCACCGGGCCTGGGATAGTGGGGCCCCACCATGCAGACGCGGCAGTCCTGCAGCCTCATGCTGCGACTACGACCTCTCTGCAGGTTTCGCGAATCATTCGTAGAATTCACTGATTGCTGCGGCAATCTGGTGCTGTTGGGCTTCCGACAACTCGGGAAAGATAGGCAACGACAGCACTTCACTGCCGGCCTGTTCTGCCACGGGAAATGTGCCCTCTGCCAGGCCCATATCAGCATACATCTCTTGCCGGTGCAGGGGGAGAGGGTAATAAACCATGTTGCCGATTCCCCGCGCCTTCAGGAATGCAGCCAGTTCATCTCTATGGGGAGCCCGAATCGTATACTGGTGGTAAACATGGTGGACATCAGGGCGCACATAGGGCGTCGTGACAGGCAAGTCTGCCAATAGCTCATCATAGCGATCTGCAACCCGCCGCCGCGCCGCCTGCCATTGATCGAGGTAAGGGAGCTTGACCCGTAACACGGCTGCCTGTATGGTGTCCAGCCGGCTGTTGAATCCGATCACTTCATGGAAATAGCGTGTCTTTCCTCCTTGTCTGCGCAGGATGTCGATTCTTTCAGCCAGGCAGGCATCGTTGGTAACAACCATGCCTGCATCTCCGAAGGCGCCCAGGTTTTTTGTGGGATAAAAACTGAGACAACCTATGGAACCCATGCTGCCGGCTCGACGGCCCTTGTCTTCAGCACCGATCGCCTGGGCGGCATCCTCGATCACGGCAAGGTCAAATGCCTGCGCGGTCGCCAGGATGGCATCCATGTCCGCGGGTTGGCCGTAGAGATGCACGGGAATGATGGCCCGGGTGCGGGGGGTGATGGCTGCTTCGATCTGCTGGGGATCGATATTGAAGGTGTCCGGTTCGATATCGACGAACACCGGCGTTGCTCCGCTACGGGTGATGGTGTTGGCCGTTGCCACGAAGGTGAACGGGGTCGTAATGACCTCGTCCCCAGGTCCAATGTCAAGCGCAGCCAATGAGAGTCGCAAAGCATCGGTGCCCGATGCCAGGCCGACACCATGGGCACAGCTGCAATAGGCCGCGACTTCCCGTTCCAGGGCTGCCACATCGGGGCCGAGGACGAACCAACCACTATCCAGGACTCCCTGCAGGGCTTCTGCAATTTCCCCGCGGATCGAGTCGTACTGTGTCTTCAGGTCCAGAACTGGGATCATAGATGGATACCTCCAGGCGCCTCATTGATTTTCTACCAACTCGGCATCCGGCACATCCCGAACGATGCGGGCCGGCGAGCCCATGACGAGTGTCCGGGGCGGGACCGAGCGCGTGACTATCGATCCGGCGGCTACAAAAGCCTCACTGCCCACCTCGATGTTGGGCAACAATGTGGCGCCTGCGCCGATCCGTGCACCCCGCCGAATGACCGCGCCACCGCGCTCGCTGAAGCGCTTCTCGGTTCGTCCCATGGTGTTGTCATTGGTCGTGACTACGCAAGGTGCGATGAAACAGTGCTCTTCGATGGTGGACCAGGCTGCAATATAGGCGCCCGACTGGATTTTGGTTCGACTGCCGATGGTCACCTCGTTCTCCACGGTGACATGGGTACCAACGATCACACAATCGCCGATGGTACATTGTTCGCGCACGAAGGCAAGATCTCCGACGAGACTCTGTCGTCCGATGGTGGTGCCTCTGTAGATCACAGCCCCTGTACCGATGCCTGTGCCACCGTCGATTCTCAACGGCGCCAATGACTTCGGTATCTCGACGGTGCTCGTGGAGGCAGGTCTGGGGGGACGGCCAAGAACGGCGTGGTCGCCAATGTGGCAACCCTGACCAACCTGTGTGCCCGCGTGGACTACGGCATAATGCCCAACGACACATCCCCTGCCAAGCTGTGCGCCAGCTTCGATGACCGCGCCAACTCCCACGCTACAGTCCTTTCCGATCTGGGCCATGGGGTCGATGTGCGCTGTTGTGGTCAACTTGCCGCCTCCTCCAGCAGTGCCTGGATCCGGGAGGAAACCATGTCAAGCGCGACCTGGTTATGGCCACCTTCGGGAATGATGACATTGGCATATCGTTTGCTCGGTTCGACAAATTCCAGGTGCATGGGTCGAACGGTCTTCTGGTACTGGTCGACCACCGAGTTCAGCGAGCGTCCTCTTTCCTCGATATCACGTATTAGCCGCCGGATGAAGCGAATATCAGGGTCGGTATCAACATAGATCTTCACATCGAACATGTCGCGCAGTTCGCGTTCGGAGAAAATAAGGATTCCCTCGACCATGATCACCGGTTCAGGCGTAACCAAACGAGTCTCGTCGGTACGGACATGTCTACGAAAGTCGTAGACTGGTACGGGAACAGTTTGGCCCTCCCACAGTTGTTTCAGATGCTCGACCAGGAAGGGAGTCTCCAGGGCGTTGGGATGGTCGAAGTTCAACAGGGCCCGTTCCTCCTGCGGCAGGTTGGAGGCATCGTAGTAATAGGAGTCGTGTTGAATGAAGGCGATTCGATTCCATCCTACCTTTTCCAGGATCGCGTGCGCCACGGTTGTTTTGCCGGAACCCGTGCCTCCGGCAACACCGATGATGATAGGTTTGATCTTGTCGGTCATGATGTAAGACCTCCGCCATAGGTCGCGGCCCAGGCTGCAAACCAACGGGCGGCCTGGCGCCAGGAACGAGATGGATCCAATCCTGCATCCACCCGCTGGCTGCCTGCCCGTTGGGTCTGAATATGCATGTGAAGTCTTCCCGCCGGCCGCCACAGGCTCAGTAGCAGGCCTGCCAGCACGAGCAGGCAGCTACCTGCCATGAGAGGAAAGCCCGGATCGCTACTGACTCCCACGGTCATGAACCGGCCTGTACGAAGATGATAGACATCGTCGCCAATCGTGATTTGCGTGTTGCTATCCACGAATTGATTATAGATCGGTTCCGGCTGTCCGACCTCGAAGGCCTGTACAAGGAATGTGGGTCCGGCAAATCCTCTTTCTGGCAGTGCAGGAAACGCCACGATGCTGAAGGCCAATTGGCGCGCTGGTACCAGGAATACCCGTTCGGCACGCGGTTGCTCGAATACCAGACGCAGGCTGCTCTGATAGGTGGATTGCTGTTCAAGAGGCTGCAGTTGAAGGGGTGAACCCTCTGCAGTCTGGGCTGCTACGGTTAAAGCCTGGCCTTCCCCGGCGCGTTTGATGGTCAATCCCGCAACATGGGCAACGCCACGATCGGTAATCGGTTGGCTAGCTGGAGCAGCGTCCTTTTCCCGGACAAGAACTGCCGGGCCATTCTGATCGGGCATTTCAAGGCTAACCTGCAGATCGCTCCGCGAGACCAACCGTGTCCATTGGCCTGGCACGAGAACCAGGTTGGGTTCTTGCCAACCGAGTACTTGATTCAGCCACAGGCTGGCCAATATGGCAAAAAGACCGAGGTAAATAAGGGGGGATGCAAAGAGGCCCCAACGATTACGCTCGGCACCAAGATCAGCCACATCGGTTGCCAAAACAGAGCGAACCTGCCATCCCTCGTTCTGAAGATCCTCCTCCAATTCGGCGACAGTGGTGTCCAGATCGCCGGCCGGCATGAAACCTGCCTGCAATGACCATTCCCGTGCTTCAGACGCTGTTGCGGTGGGATCCTGCCCGCCGAATCGTTCGATCGCTTCAGACATGGCTTGTCCAAATCTCAATAGTAGGATGAAAGCCAGAAGCGCCGCGAGAATCCATAGCCAGGGACTCTGTCTCAAGTCGAAAAGCCCGCTATCGCGAAACATGGGGCCGATGCTGCCAAAGCGGGCAGATGTGTCTGCCATCCAACGGGCGGTGGCATCTGCTTTGGAAGTTCCCCGGGGTAATTGGGGTAGAAGCAGGATAGCGAGCAGAGTCAAGGCCAGAAGGCCCAGCACCAATGCCAGCAATTGATCACTGACAAACAGCCGGTAAAGCCGGTCGATGAGGTTGGGCTTGGGTGACTGCACGGAACCGTGGTTGGTCATGGCAACAAAAAACCCCAACCGATGTTGGGGCTCCAAGAAAGGGTGTCAGCCTCTTTCCGGCGAGGCGACGGCAGATACGTCAGGAGCCACCCGTCGGATTCGAACCGACGACCTGCGCATTACGAATGCGCTGCTCTACCGGCTGAGCTAGGGTGGCAAAAGGCCGGGAACACCCGGCAGAGCGTATTATAACTAACTGCTGTCCGTTCGCCAAATGGATGCCTTTAGCTGGTCATACCCGGGTGACATACGTGCCCGAGCGCGTGTCGACACGAATGGCGTCACCCGTCTCAACGAAAAGAGGCACATCTACCTTCAGTCCGGTTTCAACGGTACAGGATTTTCTGGCCCCTGTGGCTGTGTCACCGGCGTAACCAGGTTCAGCGAAGGTGACTTCCAGATCAACCGTCGTGGGAAGTTCGATGTCAAGCGGTTCACCCTGATAGCTGATGATCTCCAGAGTTAAGCTATCCGTCATGTAGTTTTTTGCATCGCCAAGAACCTTCGCCGACAGGACGGGTTGCTCATACGTGTCGAGGTCCATGAAGGTGTAAAGTTCACCATCGTTGAAGAGATACTGGACCGTCGCATGGTCAAGTCGAATATCCTGGACCTTGTTGCCCGAATTGAAGGTGCGCTCGATGATACTGCCCGTATGCAGATTGCGTGCTTTGATACGGATAGTTGCACCACCGCGGGCCATCTTGCGATGTTCGTAATCCAGGACGCGGTAAACCTGGCCATCCAACTCGAAAGTAACATTCTTACGAAGTTCCTGTACACCGATCATTGTTTTCTCTTTCTCCTGTTTTTTGTTATCTGTCTGATCAGAGATTATACGTGGGCCAAATGGCTACGTCAAATCGGGCTTTGGCCGGGCAGCAATTCTGTTGGTACCTTTCGAGCTGCCCGACAGGGCCGCCCCTCGACAGGCTCGGGGCACCGTTCAAGACAGGTCTGCGGTGAAAAGAAAAAAAACATGACCGCAGATAACCGCAGATGGACGCAGATCAATCCAAACAAGATCAGAAAAGATCAGCGAGAATCTGCGCCGAAGGTCTGCGTAAATCAGCGTTCCTCTGGCTTGTCCAGGTTTAGGAAGCGCGGAAGAAGAACATGGCTAACCCAAAGTGGGGATTTCGTACAGCCTCGACTCCTCTGCGTGTTGAGAATTGCTGCTGGCTAGAGCCACGTGTGGTCGTCGACTGGATCGTGGGGGAACCCTGCGTTTGTCTCCAGTGGATTATTTACGGATTCCGAGGCCGAGATCCAGTCGGCAGCGGATTTGGGCAGCAAGGCCAGGGGTGCTCGCTGGATCTTGCAGTCGGGCAGTGATTCCAGAAACAACTGGCCGTAACGCTTGGTCAAGACCCGGTTGTCGAGGATGACGCACACGCCGCGATCCTGGCGACTGCGAATCAGACGGCCGAAACCTTGCCTGAAACGCAGAATGGCATCAGGAACCGAGTACTGGTAGAAGGGATCGTCAAAGGTCTCGGCCCGGGCAGAGACGATGGGGTCACTCGGGACAGCAAAAGGCAGTCGAACCAGGAGCAGGCCACTCAGGGCAGACCCTACCACATCCACTCCCTCCCAGAAGCTTCGGGTGCCAAGGAGGACTGACTTCTGGTTATTGCGGAAATTTTCCAGCAGTTGGCGCCGGCTTCCACCACTGCCCTGCTGGTAAAGGGTGATCCCGTTGGCGGCGAGACCGGGGCCGATGGCGCCGGCGGTTCGACGAAGCTGGTTGTAGGAAGTGAAAAGAGCCAGCGTGCGTCCCTCCAGGGCTTTGGCAACCGCTCGCACAGCCACTTCAACCTGGGGTTGGAATTCACGGCTGTTGGGCGCCGCCATGTCCGTCGGAATAAAAATCAGTGTTGATGCCTTGTAGTCAAACGGGGATCCAACCGTGCTCGTTTCTGCCTCGTAAGCGTGTAGCCGGTCTTGCACGTAATCGTAACTGCCCGCGGTGCGCAACGTCGCCGAGGTCATGATGACGTTTTCCTTCTGGTGGAACAGATGCGTTTCCACCAGTGGACCGACATGTAAGGGTGCGGCATGGATCGACAGTTTGCGAGTGCTGCGGTCGACAGAGACCCAGTAGATGCCGTTTTCCTGGGGCCGGATGATGGCTGCGTTCAGTTGCTCGTAGTTTTCCGCCAGTTGACTTGCGATGCTGGAAAGGTCGGCGTTTAGATCATCCAGATCTGGGACGCCAGCCTCCTCAAGTTCAACCATTCCCTTGCGTAACTGATCTACTGACTCCAGGAGTTCATACAGTGGGGTCCCTGCCAAATCCCAGTCAATCTCCACCTGTGACCATCCGGGCTGGCTTCTTATTCCGCTATCCAGGCGATACTGCCGGTTGTATGGGCTTTCGGAGGCTTGATCGACCTCCAGAAATTGAGCCAGGGCAAGGAGAAAGTCCCGCATTTTTTGGCGAGCATGTTGTGTTTTGGTCTGGGTAGCTGCGATCTGATCGAGTAGTCGATTTTTTATCTGTGGCGGCAGGCCCCGCTCAATGCGCCGGCGGATGTCGGCCAGCAGACCACTGCGCGGTTGGCGCCCTTCGGGTGCGATATCGGACAGCAGCCGCTCAAGGTAATCCTGCGTTGCCTGAAAGCTCAATTGGTTGGTCGTGGCATCCTCGACATGATGGGCCTCGTCGATGATCAGGTGGCGGTATTCGGGCAAGGCCCGGTTGCCCACGCCAATATCTGCCAGGAGCAAGGCGTGGTTGACGACCAACAGGTGGGCGCCATCGGCCCGGCGGCGATTGCGATAGAAGAAACAGCGCCCTCCCTGGCTGCCCGCGCAGCGTTCTGCCGTGCACGTGCCACTCTCGGTGGCGAGTCGGGACCAGATCGCCCGCTCACGTCCGCTGCCCAGAAAAATCTCAGCCCTGTCGCCGGTCGTTGTCTGGCTGAGCCAGATCAGCACCCTGCTCAACACCCGTAATTCGTCCGAAGAGAGGTCATTGCGCGTCCGCATGCTGTCAAGCCGGCGGGGACAAAGGTAATTGGAGCGCCCTTTTAGCAGCTCGACTCGCAGCCCTCTGGACTTTTCAGCCAGTTGACGGAATCTACTGTCGCCCGTTGCGCCAGGTTCGTCGCTGTTTAGAAGTTGCTGGAACACCGCTTCCAGATCAGGGATATCCTTGGTGTAGAGTTGATCCTGCAGGTTGATGGTATTGGTACTCACGACCACCCGGCGGCGGTTTTGCAGGGCCCAGGCAATGGCAGGCAGCAAATAAGCCATGCTTTTCCCGGTGCCGGTTCCCGCTTCGATCAGCAGATGATCTCCGTGGTTGAACGCCTCGGCGACGGCTCGCAGCATGTCAACCTGAGGGGCCCGATGTTCGTACGCCGGGAAAGTGCGGGCCAGGGGCCCGTCAGGTTCCAGAAAAGCCGCCAACAGGTCAACGTCCAGTGGCTCAGGTTGCTCCAGGGGCTCCAATTCGGGAGGGAAGACCGGCAACTGGCGCGCAGTCTCACTGAGCAGGGGTACAAGGCTGCCTTCCTTCAGGGCTTTTTCTTCGATTGAAGTGAGGGAGGCGTGTTTCCTGGCGTGAGTCTCGGCACGGACGAAAAAATCGCTCAGGTTCCAGCGGTTCTCGGAGGCCAGCCTGTTGATTTCCACCAGCGTCGGCAGGGGCAGGACAGCCGCGTGCTGATCGAGCTCCTGGAGCAGCAATCCGGTAGCGCGGGCATCATCCAGAGCGCGATGCGCCTGGGCCAGGTCAATGCCGAAGTGTTTTGTCAGGTTGCCAAGGCTGTAGCTGGTTTGGCTGGGCAATAACACGCTTGCCAGTTCAAAGGTGTCCAGCGTGGCATTGGGGAAACTGAGACCGGCCTCACGCAGAAATGATTGATCAAAGCCGATACTGTGAGCCACCAGCGTAGACTCTCCAACAAAGCCAACGACCTGGCCGAGCAGCGCATTGATCGGCGGTGCTCCTGCTACATCCTGATCGGAAATGCCGGTGAGTTGCTGAACAAAAAAGGGAATGGTCCGTCCGGGATTGACGAACGTCGACCATTCGTCGACGATCTCGGAATCGCGAAACTTCACCATGCCAATCTCGATGATGGCATCACGGCGAGGGTCCAGCCCGGTGGTTTCCAGGTCAAAGGCAACATAGGTTGAGGACATGGGTTCGATTATACCTGAAGCGCTTCTGCGGTACAAGGATGGTAGGCGCAACAAGTCAGAGCCAACCTTTGGCCCTGTGGTCCTGGAGCTGCAAGGTGAGCAGATAGCAGGTCAGTTGGTTAAGGTGTCACCATCTCTTCAATACCAACGATCTTTCCCTCTTCTACAACGACCGCTTTGTTCCTTACGATTTTTCGGGGCAGAACAATCCAGCCATTGGTCAAAGCAAAGCGACCGCCCGGTTGTACGATATTGTTGTCAATTATATTTTCTCCTGCCCTTCACTTCCGGTTCCGGTCGGCGAATCTGTCAAAAACAGTATACCCTCATTGCCTTTAGCGTGCAACGCAGTGAAGAATTCGACCAGAAAAAATTAAAAAAGGGTTGACAAATGAGCAGGAAAATGATATGATATGTGCAGAAAATTGCACACTCTTTACCCTTGGGTCGCCAGGTAATGAACGGATTTCGTATTGCAAGACGTGCGGGCCAAACCGTTGCCCGATTGCAGACTGCATCGAAACGATAGTGCTAAAGAAGTGGCTGACTGTGAATAAACGGAAAAAACAGGTCTTGGATCTGTTACAGCGACATGGTGAGCTTTCAAACCAGGAACTCAGCGACCTCCTCGATATTTCTCCTTCCAGTATCCGCCGCATTCTGATTGCCCTGGATAAGGATCGCCTGATCAAACGAACGCGCGGTGGTGTTTGCCTATCCACCGCGGTTAACTATGATCTCTTGCCGACCCATAAGCTGCCGGTTGATCCTGTAGAAGCGAGGTCGATTGCCAACCGGGCCGTTCAGCTCATTCAGCCAGGGGATGTAATTGCTTTGAGTGGCGGTGTTCTCTGTACCCAGCTTGTCTTACGTGTCCGTTATCTGGAAGGGATCACTGTTGTAACAAATGCTGTGAACGTGGCAATCGAACTTGTAAGCCTGCCTGAGATTCAGGTGAGGCTCACCGGGGGACGACTCAATCCGGGGTCATTCGAATTGGTGGGACGGGCGCTTGCCCCCAGCCTCAGTGGTTTACACATCGACAAGTTCTTCCTGGGAACGGACGGCCTTTCCGTTCAGCACGGCGTGACCGGGCGCGATGAGGACGAAGCAACGGCTTCACGTGTAATAATGGAGCGCTCGGACGCCACGATCGTTCTGGCGGACAGTTCGAAGTTCAAGAAGGCCAGCTATGCCCGGGTAGCTTCTATCTCTAAGGTTGACACAATTGTGACCACTGACCGGGTCTCCCAGAGCGTCGGAACTCAGTTCAAAGAGGCAGGAGTGAAGATAATCGTGGCCGGATCATAGATCAACCAAGGCATTTTTGCTGCTTTGTGTACGAGTTGCCTACAACCGCTTTTATCGGTTTTGAAGGTCAATGCGATGAACAATTCACCAGCCTATCTCAGCCTACCTGTCCCCGAACTATCCACCACGAGCAAAGTCTGCCTGACGATTCTACCTGACCTGGATGCTCTGTACTTTCATTTTGCCCGCAACATCGCCGATGAGATCAAAGCAAATAATGTGGCTGGCCGGCCAACACGTCTGATACTGCCCGTTGGCCCGGTCGGCCAATTTCCTCTCCTGGCCCGCCTTTGCAACGAAGAAAGCATCAATTGGCGGAATGTCTTTACGTTTAACATGGACGAGTATTGTGATTGGCAGGGCCGGGCTGTGCCTTTAGATCACCCGCTCAGTTTCCAGGGGTATATCCGGCGCATGCTGTTCGACCAACTTGACCCGGAGCTTCGTCTTCCCGACGATCAGATTCACTTCCCGGACCCCCTCAACCTGGATTGGATCAGCCAGCGAATCGAGGCGGTGGGAGGCATCGACACCTGTTACGGAGGCATTGGCTATCACGGCCACGTGGCCTTCAATGAACCCCCCATTTCGCGCTGGTATAAACTCACCCTGGAACAATTCCGAAACTCCCTGACCCGCCTCGTGCCGTTGGCCCCAGAAACGATTGTAATGAACAGCATTCGGGCCACAGGCGGCAATCCCGCCGCGCTGCCTCCGATGGCTGTTACCCTGGGAATGCGCGACATCCTGGCCGCGCGGCGTATTCGACTCTATTGCCAGGGAGGAGCCTGGCAGCGGACGGTATTGCGTATTGCCCTGATGGGCGACGAGCAGGTTGATTACCCTGTGACTTTACTGCAGCAACACTCTGACTACACTGTCATCACGACTGAAGAGACAGCCCGGCCACCTGTTTCTGGCGTGGCGGCTTGAACCTGGACATAACCATGCTAAAAGGTAGGCTTATCGTCGGGCAGTCAGGTGGCCCGACTCCCGTTATCAATGCCAGCCTGGCTGGGGTCATTATGGAAGCCAAACGCCATTCGGATATCACTGGCGTCTATGGCCTGGTGCATGGCATCGAGGGCGCGTTGAAAGATGAATTGATTGACCTGAGCCAGGAGTCCGTGGAGATGGTTGAACGGCTGGTTAAAACCCCCGCCTCGGCCCTGGGATCCTGCCGCCACAAGCTGAGCGACGGCGAATATGGTCGCATACTGGAACTTTTTCGTGCCCACAACGCGCGCCATTTTGTCTACATTGGCGGCAACGATTCGATGGATACCTGTCACCGTGTCTCGGCGCTGGCGCAGTCTAGCGGCTACGAGCTCCAGGTCATGGGTGTGCCCAAGACGGTGGATAACGACCTGGCTCTTACCGACCATTGTCCCGGCTATGGCAGCGCGGCCCGTTTCCTGGCCCTGGCTACCCGGGATACAGGGCGTGATATGGAGTCGATGGCTACTTTTGAAGATGTGATCGTCCTGGAAACCATGGGCCGCAACGCCGGTTGGCTAACCGCGGCTTCCGTGCTTGGCAAGACAACGGAGGATGAAGCGCCGCATCTGGTTTATGTGCCCGAGATACCCTTCGACGAAGCTCGCTTTCTCGATGACGTAGCTTGCCTCCATAGCCAGCTGGGACGGGTGTTCGTGGTTGTCTGTGAGGGAATTCGGGATAGCGATGATCGCCCTGTCGGAGAACACAAATTTCGGGGCGGCAGCAGCGATGCCTTCGGGCACGTGCTGCATACCCTGACAACGGGCGTCGCGGCTTATCTGGCCGATGTTGTCAGTGAAAAGCTCGAATTGCAGGCCCGTTTTTTACGCCCGGTGCTCATCGGACGGGCGATGAGCGCCTGTGTGGCCGAAACCGACCGCCGCGAAGCCTTGCGCGCGGGGAAAGCCGCGGTAGCCCACCTGGCTGCCGGCCGGAGCGGTTTGATGGTCACCCTTGAGCGGATATCGGACGATCCTTATACCTGTGAAACCGGAACAGCCCCCCTGGCCGATGTAGCCAACGCTGAAAAACTTCTGCCGCGGGGATTCCTGAACGATGCCGGGAATATGGTCACCCGTTCATATGTGGACTACGCCTTACCTTTAATAGATGGCCCTCTGCCACCATTGGCCCGGCTGAAAGGAGTCCGGGTATCACAGAAAGTTTCTGCGGGATGATGGTTGACCCTGTTCTCAAGTAGATATGTGGGCCACGAGGCGCCGGCACAAAAGGTTGATTTTTTACAGTAGCGCCTCACGCCTCCCCGTGGGTTCGGGGATGCAAAAAAGCACCAAATAATCAACTGACTGAGAGGAGATAGGACACTATGACCACAGAATACTCGCTTGGCGATTATTCCTTCGATCTGGAGCGGTTTTTCCCGACTGCTATCTTTGAAAAGATTACCGATATTCGGGTAGATGCGCCAGAAATCATCGAACAGCAGGCTCAGGCCCGGACGCGTCGCCCGCGCCTGACTAAGGACGGCAAACTGGCCATCCTGGCCGCCGACCATCCGGCCCGGGGGGTGACCGCATTGGGGGGCGACCCTTTCAGGATGGGCAATCGCCAGCAATATCTGGGACGTATCATGCGGGTGCTCATTGCCTCTGAGTTCGATGGCTTCATGAGTACGCCGGATATGATTGAGGACTTGTTCATTCTCGACTATCTGGTGCAGCAGGGGGGCGGCCCATCTTTTCTGGATGAAAAGGTGCTGACCGGTTGTATGCAGCGAGGCGGCGCGGCGGGTGTAGTTGGCGAAATTGACGATCGCTTCGGCTCCTACTCAGCCAAGTCAATGGCCCGTTTCCGCCTGGATGGCGGCAAAATGATGTTTCGCTTTGTGCCGGATGATGAACGCACCTTGTGGACAATTGACTACTGCGCCCAGGCCGTCACCGACCTGAATCACTACAACCTGGTACCCTTTGTCGAACCCCTGCGGATGGACTACATCGATGGAAAATGGGTTAGCAAGAACAATGCCGATGAACTGGTCACACTGGTCGGAATAGTTGCCGGTCTGGGCGATTCGTCGCGAAATACCTGGATGAAACTGCCCTATTGCCAGGACTTCGGACGGGTGACACAAGCTACCACAATGCCCATCTTGATGCTGGGCGGCCCGTCCGGCGATAACCCGCTCCAGACGTATCAGAATTTTTCTGCCGGAATGACTACCTCTGGCAACGTCCGAGGGGCGCTGGTGGGGCGAAACATCACCTTCCCTGTACGGGATGACCCTGCAGCTGTCGCGCGAGCCATCCACGGCATTGTCCACGATGGCTTGACAGCCGAGGATGCGGTTCAGGTGACAATGACTCACCGGGACGAAAAAATGGATTTCCTAACAGAGTACATTCTGTAAAGCGGATATTCGCTGCCAAAAGTATCATCCAGGAGGTGACAAACAAGGAGTCCCGCAATCAGACCAGACTGCCTGTCAGGATTGAACATTGCTAAAATAGTAGAACAGGAGGAAGAATTGAAAACCTATGGTGTTGCCATTGTAGGAGCAGGAAATGTAGCCAAGGGCCATCTGGCGGCCATTCGAGCGACCAGCCAGGCCGAGATGGTTGCCCTGGGCACGCGCAGCCTGGAACGTGGTGGGGCATGGACAGCCGAACAAGGGCTGGACTGCCCGATTTACACGGAATTGGACGAACTTCTGGCTTACGATGAGGTCGATATTGTGGTCCTGTGCACTCCGAATCATCTACATGCTGCTCAGACTATCCAGGCAGCCCAGGCAGGCAAACATATCCTGATCGAGAAGCCGGTCGCTTTGAACCTGGCAGACCTGCGCGCCATGCAGGCCGCCGTCCGCGAGGCGGGTGTACGTACACTTATCTCTTTTGTCCTGCGCTGGAATCCGTCCATACGAATGGCCAAGAATCTCATTACCGAGGGAGCGATAGGTGAAATCTTCATGGTGGAATCCTGCTACTGGCATGCCACCCCCCGGGCGGTTCCTGGCCACTGGATGACCAGGAAGGAGAGGGCCGGTAGCGTCTTTCTCATGGGCGGTTGCCACGCTGTGGATGCCGCCCGCTGGCTGGCCGGGACAGACATTGTTGAAGTCTCGGCCTATACTGCGCGGGGAGGCAAGGATTGGTTCGATTATCCCCCCACCGCCATCGCCATGGTGCGATTTGGCAATGGTGCTGTTGGTCGCATCTCGGCCACCATGGAATGCGTTATGCCGTATGCCTTTGACATCACGGTGATGGGCGACCGGGGCACCATGCGCGATAATCGTTTGTACTCCCACCTCTTTCCCGGCCAAACTGATTTCGCTACAATTCCGACGGTGTTGCCAGACAGCGGCGCCGTATTGGATCATCCATTTTCGCCCGGTTTCGAGCATTTCATCGAATGTATCGACAAAGGTCTGGAAACTGAAACAAACCTGGAGGATGCCATCAATACCCATGAGGTCTGCCTGGCTGTTGACCTTTCAGCCGAAGAAGGCCGGTCTGTGCCACTCCCCCTTTCCAGCTGATGGGACAGGTCTGTTCAACCATGCAAGATCGAGAAAGAGAGGTGCGTATAAGACAACTGGTGTGAATTCGCTTACGAATTCAAGCGTTTGATTGGAATCCCGCCAAGGATATGAAAAGGAGTCAGAATCGTGATACCTAAACCCTCGAAGCGAGTAGTTCAAATCGGGTTGTTGAGCCTCATCCTGATACTCATCGTATCGGCATGTGTTGCTGCGCCTGCACCAGCTCCGGAGAGTGCTGTGGTTGAATCTGAGGAAGCTGTGGTTGAACCTGAGGAAGCTGCGGTTGAACCTGAGGAGGCAGAGCCATCCCATCTTCGGGTGGGCATCTACGCCTATATGACCAAAGGCATTCCCTTTGATGAGGTAGTAGCACTCTATGAGCAAGCACACCCTGAGGTGGAAATTGAAGTGCTGCCCATTCCGGGCGAGGTAGCTGCCTGGCAGCCTCTAACGCAGAAAATGCAGTTGGAGGCTCAGCAAGGGAAAGCACCCTGGGATATCATCATCGGTCCGACGCCATTTGTTGAACCGGGCACCCTGGCCAGTCTCGGTCTTCTCGAGCCTTTGGATGATCTCTTGCCGCAAGAACTCTTCGACGATATGTATAGCGGTGTTCGAGAAGAGATCAAGTTTACCGGTGATGGCAAGAGCTATCTCTTGCCGTGGTGGAGCGATGTTTTCGGTCTCATCTATCGACCTTCCATGTTGAAGGAAGCTGTCGGAACCGAAGAGCCTCCCCAAACCTGGGAAGAGTTGCTGGCCTACTGCGAGAAGATAGAAGCTCATTACGGTGACGAGATTGCCTGCATCGGCGGCGATTGGTCCTGGTCCCATCGTCTGTTCCTGCCCATGCTGGGTACGATGACGGAAAATGTCTTCGTCGAACCGGGCATCTTCAATCTGGAAGGTGACGGGGCGGTTCAGACTTTGGAGCTTATGCAGCAGCTATATCCCTACATGCCGGCTACTGCAATCGAGTCCCTGGGGTCTTCCAAGGCGTTCCAGGCAGGTGGAGTGGCCATGGAGTTGTACTGGCAGACGCAGCACCTGCGAGCTCTCCAGGCCGGTGTACCTGAGGACGACCTAAAGATCGGCAGTTTCCCGAAAGGAGATTTCGTAAACACGATCTTCTGGTCTGGCGGGGCGGTTATCCCCACGCATTCCGAGAACAAGGAGGAAGCAGTTCGCTTCATGTTAGAGGGGCTGCTGGGCGATACAGCCGTCCGTTCCTCCTATCTTGACAACTACAAGATTGTTCCCTACCGGTCAATCAGTGAAAAGTTTGCAGAGGAAGGGGTCTTGCCGGAGTGGGCGCCGTCTTTGCTGGAGCCTCTGGATGTGGCGCAGCCCATCCCCAGCAATTCATACTTCCTGACCATCGAACAGCCTGCCTTCCAGGAAGAGTTGGAGAAGATGATGCTCGACGGGCAGTCGCCGGAAGATACGGTCGCCAACCTGAAACAGCGCATCGAGGAGGGCGTGGCCGAGGCCAATTGATGTTAGAGTGAGAAGTCGACAGTGACGAAATGGGGGCGGTCCCGGTGGATGAAGGACCGCCCCGTATCCCCCAATTAAGGATTAACTGCTGCATCATGGAGAACGCATCTATTCCGCCGGCCCGGAAGCAACCCAGCTTTCTCGAGCGAGTTTGGGAAGCAAGGGTAGCATACTTGTTCATCTTACCCTTGATGGCTTTCTTCTGCGTGTTTGTCCTGTACCCGGTTCTGCGCACGGCCCAACTCATGTTCATGCGTTATGAGTTTTTGCGCCCAGATCGACGCTCCTTCGTGGGCCTGGCCAACATCATCGAGTGGACTCAGGATCCCAGAGTCCTGGAAACCTTCGGGGTTTCGGTGAAGTTCTTCCTGTTATACGTACCTTCAAGTACTCTCCTGGCACTGTTAATAGCTTTGGCTCTGGATCGAGTGGCGCGTGCGCACCTGGCGACAGTGTACCGGACCATTTTTTACCTGCCCGTCGTCCTGCCGGCCGGGATTATTTTCATTGTCTGGACATGGATCTACGACCCTACCTGGGGGGTTATGAACACCCTCATCCAGGATGTTTTTGGAATCCCCTGGCCGTGGGATAGATGGCTGAGAGGTCCCGAAACGGCTCTGCTCTCGTTGGTTTTGATGAGCGTCTGGCGTCTTGTGGGAGTCACTATGATCCTGTTTTTGGTGGGGTTGAGCAACATTTCCAATGAACTGCGGGAGGCGGCCCGCATCGATGGTGCCAGCGAATGGCAGACCATCCGCTTCATAGAGCTTCCTCTTCTAATTCCCACCTTTCTGATCATCCTGGTGCTGCGTTTACAGGTTTTGGGCCTGATCGAGGAACCCTTGGTTATGACCAATGGAGGGCCGCTCCGTAGCACCATGACTTACGGTCTACAAGCCTACTACATCAGCTTTCGGGACGGGAACTGGAGTATGGGCTATGGTAGCACCTGGTTCCTTATTCTGGGCCTCTTTTCAACACTGACTGCATTCCTGGCCTGGAAGTTCATGCGACAAGAAGACCTTACCTAGAATGGTTTAGGATGTGAAATGTCAGGTATGCCCCCCGCCGATAACAGAGTCCTGTTCGAGCGTTTGCGTCGCTATATGGGAAAGTCCTTCAAGCATGCCTTCCTCGTCATGGTGGCTATCTTCAGCCTGAGTCCTATTTTATGGCTGATAGGTATTGCTTTCCGGCCTGTCGAGGAAACCTACGTTACCCCGATGCAACTCTTGCCTCGCACGCTAACGCTGGAGAATACCCGGCTGGTCTTCGAAGAACTTCCCCAATTGATGACCCTGTACCGTAACAGCATTGTCATAACCGGGGTGGCCGTAATCTTAGTGTTGATCATTTCATCTCTGGCCGGCTATGCTTTTGCCCGCATGAGTTTTCCCGGGCGCGAGATTTTCTTCTGGGCTGTCGTAGCCTCCATGTTTATGCCACGCAGTATGGCCATTCCGGGCCTCTACGAGATCCTCCAACACTTTCAGCTCGTAGACACCTTGCCCGGCCTGTATCTGCCCTACACAGCCTGGTTTCTGTCGTTGTCCGTTTTCATCATGCGCAGCGCGTTTGCGGCTATTCCTCAGGATCTGGAGGATGCGGCCATGATCGATGGTTGCTCTCGCATTCGTTTGTATTGGCAGGTGATGATCCCTCTGTCGACGCCGGCCGTGGTCACGGTTGCTATCTTCACCTTTGTCCCAGTGTGGGGTGAGTACCTGTGGGCTTTCACCTTCACCAGCACCGTGAAAGCGATGCCGATGTCGGTCGGTATCAAGCTACTGCAAGCTGGCCCCGAAATGGGAGAATGGACCTTTCCAGTGGCTGCGATGGCGGTCCTCATCAGTTTCATTCCGCCTTTGCTTATCTACATTGGTCTCCAGCGCTGGTTCACCAAAGGGTTGATGGAAGGCGCCCTCAAATTCTAAAGAGATACTTCCTTTAAGGAGAACACACCATGCAAGACTATTACGCCATTCCCGCCGAAGAATTCAGCAGGCACGGCGACATCGAATTCAACTTTGTGGAGACCTTTGAGGATCTATGCGAACTGGTCGCCCGCGAGCTGGTCGACTTGCTCAAGAGCAATAGTTCCAAAGGCCAACTGACCAAGGTGATCTTCCCGGTGGGGCCGCTGGATTACAGGCTTTTCGCCGAACTATGCAACCAGGAAGGGGTAAGCTGTGAGTCGCTTGTGGTATTCTCGATGGACGAGTACTGCTACGCCGATAATACAGCCATACCGGCGGATCACCCTTTGAGCTTTCGAGCCTTCTACCAACACGAGCTGATCGACCTTCTGGATGCAGATAAAAAGTTACCTCCAGAGCAATTGATTCTGCCCGATCCGGCCGATTTGGACCTGGTACGGCGCAAGATGGAGGAATATGGCCCGATCGACGTTGCTTATGGCGGCTTCGGTATCAACGGCCACTTTGCTTTCAACAGTCCACCCACGGAAGAGGTGGATCTGGAGACGTTCAAAAATACCAGCGTGCGGATTGTCGAACTCCGGGAGGGCGACATCATCCAGATGGCTATGGGCGGCACGGCCGGCAATATCGAAATGATTCCGCCCAAGGGCTGTACCATAGGCCTAAGGGAGCTGCTTAGCCCTGAGCAAATCCACCTGACGTTCATGCGTTCCTGGCATGCCGGGGTCCTGCGGCGGGCGCTGTTTGGCCCGGTGACTCCATCCTTTCCCGGGTCGTTGGTTCAGTTGCACCCCAATGTTAAGGCTACGATCACTGCCGTGGCTGCTGCCTTGCCTCCACTTAGTATTCTGCAGAACCCGGGCAAGTAGGTAACGGAATAGGAGGAGATCGATTTTGGCTGCTAAACTTGCTCTGAGTGGCGGTCCGCGGGTTCGGACGAGCCCATTTCCGTCGTGGCCGGTTTCCGGCGAGGCGGAGGAGCATGCCCTGGTCAAGGTATTGCGCAGCGGTCAGTGGGGCCGTCATATGGGCCGGCAGGTCGCAACCTTCGAACAGGATTTTGCCGCGTACCAGGAGGCAGAATACGGCATCGCCGTTATGAACGGTTCGGTAGCGCTCCGGATCGCCCTGTTGGCCGCTGGACTCCAGGCAGGTGACGAAGTTATCGTGCCGCCTTACACATTCATCGCGACTGCAACCTCGGTGGTTGAGGCGAACGGAATCCCGATTTTTGTCGACATTGCCCCCGACACTTACTGCCTGGATCCAGACAAGATCGAAGCGGCCGTTACGTCGCGTACACGTGCGATCATTCCTGTGCACTTTGCGGGGCAGGCCGCCGACATGGACCGCATTATGGCCATCGCCCGGAAATATAACCTGGTCGTCATCGAGGATGCCGCGCACGCGCATGGGGCGGAGTACAAGGGCCGGCGGCATGGCCGACGAACTACGCGCCGTGCATGGACCACAGACCTATATTGTTGGGTATGCCAACGGTGATCTGGGATATCTGCCCTTCCGCGAGATTTATGAAGAAGGTGGGTACGAAGTGGATCTGGCGTACAAATTCTATATGAACTTCATGATCGCCGCCAGTGGGTACGAAAGGCTCCGCGACAGGGCAGTGGCGTTGTTGCGTGCTTTTGATGGATACTTGGCTGGGTAGATTCCAGAGCTTTTTGGAAAAGATTCCTTACGAATGATGGAGGAGCACATCTATGACTATGACCGAAGCTATTTGGCGGGTAAACGTGAACACGCGAATTATCAGCATCGAAGCTGTTCCCGAAAGCTGGCGGGGGTTGGCCGGCCGGGCGCTCATTCCGCGCATTCTGCTCGATGAAATCCCGCCGACGTGCGAGCCGCTGGGTCCGTTCAATAAACTATTGTTCGCGCCGGGGCTGCTGGTAGGGCAGATGCTCTCAAGCTGTGACCGGATTTCGGTGGGCGGCAAAAGCCCGTTGACCGGCGGCGTAAAGGAGGCCAACGCCGGCGGCACCACCGGTCTCAAGCTGGTACATTTGGGCATCAAAGCCCTTATCATCGAGGGCGCTCCCGCTGGTGACGGCTGGTGGACGCTGTATCTTAACAAAGACGGCGGTCGCTTTGATCCTGCTGATGATCTGGCCGGGCTGGGCATCGACGACTCCGCAGCCATGTTGCGCGAGAAGTATGGCGAAAAAGTTGCCATCTCGCTGATCGGTCCGGCCGGAGAAATGCTGATGGCCTCGGCGGGCATTCAGAATCTGGACCAAGAGGGCTTCCCCACCCGCATTGCCGCCCGCGGCGGTTTAGGCGCGGTGATGGGCTCAAAGCGGCTCAAAGCTATTGTGTTCGATGCCGATGGGCTCAAAGTCCCACCGCTGGCAGACCCGGACCTTTACAAGGATGCCAAACGACGCTACATGAAATCACTGCTGGCTCACCCGCAAACCAAGGTGTATACCGATTACGGCACGGTGGCCGTGGCCGAACTGGCCCAGGGCTTTGGCGCAGTGCCGGTACGCAACTTCTCCGAGGGCAAGTTTGAGCATCTGGAAAAGATCAACGGCGACGCCATGCGCGATATCATTTTGGCGCGCGGCGGCGACGGCGACACCAGCCACGCCTGCATGCCAGGCTGCGTTATTCGCAGCTCCAACTGCTTCCCCGATGCGCAAGGCAAAAAAATCGTCTCCCCGCTGGAGTACGAAACCATCGGCATGGCCGGCAGTAATCTGGGCATCGACAGCCTGGACGCCATCGCCGAGCTCAACCGTGAAATGAACGATGTGGGCGTTGACACTATCGAGGTTGGGGCTGCATTGGGCGTGGCCGCCGATGCCGGGTTGATGGAATTCGGCGACGCCGCGCGGGCGCTGGAATTGGTCAAGGAAATAGGCAAAGGCACGCCGTTGGGTCGAATCCTGGGCCAGGGGGCTGGGATGGTGGGTAAAGTGTACGGCGTGCAGCGTGTGCCGGTGGTAAAAAACCAGGCCATTTCCGCCTACGATCCGCGGGCCATCAAAGGCACAGGTATCACCTATGCCACCTCGCCGCAGGGTGCCGACCACACCTGCGGGTTGACTATCCGGGCCAACGTGGATCACCTCAACCCCACCGAGGGGCAGGTTGAAGCCTCGATCGCCGGACAGCTCAACATGGCTGGCTTCGATACGCTGGGCGCGTGCATCTTCAGCGGCTTCGGCTTTTCAGCCGCTCCGCCAGAAACCATCCGCGATCTGGTCAAAGGGCAGCACGGCATCGATCTGGGCGACACGCCGCTGCAAACGTTGGGCCGCCAGACGCTCAAGCTGGAGCGCGAGTTCAATAAGGCCGCCGGTTTCACCGCCGCCGATGACCGCCTGCCGGAATGGATGACGCAGGAGCCGCTGCCGCCCACCAACGCCGTGTTCGATGTGCCTGATGAGGACCTGGATAGTCTGTTCGACAAGGTGTTCAGTTGAAGATGAAGGTAACTGCCCGGCTGCACGCCACCTTACGCCGGCCCGTATCCGATGGGTATCAAAATCGGGTAACAGTTGAACTGGATGAAGGGGCCACGGTGGCCTCGCTTCTGAAGACGCTGGAAATTGGCTTAGCGCCGGAACATTTGCTGGTGCTGCTTGGCCAACAGCGGATCGACCCCGAACACGCTTTACATGATGGCGATGCAGTTCAGATATTTCCGCCGATTTCCGGCGGATAGATCGAGATCGGTTTATGACAGACACCGGGAATGATGCCCAATCTTCAAATGGGAAACAGTGCAACACCGGCCCCTTTCAAGCCAATCTCAAGTTCATCCTTCGGTTAATCCCCGGCCTGTTGGCTGCCGCGCTGCTGGCCTGGGTGAGCGTCTGGCTGAGTGAATATACAGGCACTGCGCTGATGGGCTTCAGGAAGTCTCCCATTTCGGCGGTGACGATGGCTATTTTACTGGGGATGCTGATTGGCAATCTGGTATCCCTGCCCGCCGTTCTGAAACCAGGCCTGACATTTGCCATGAAAAAAGTGCTGCGTCTGGGCATCATCATGCTGGGCATCCGTCTGAGCGTAATGAGTGTGTTCAAGCTCGGCGTTCTGGGCATTCCCATTGTGCTGCTCTGTATTGCGGGGGCGCTGCTGCTGACGACTCGACTGAATAGCTGGCTCAAACTGCCGGACCGCGTCGGTACCTTGATTGCCGTGGGTACCTCTATCTGCGGCGTCACGGCTATTGTGGCCGCAGCTCCGGCCATCGATGCCGAGGACGAGGAGGTGGCTTACGCCATAGCTGTCATTACCACTTTTGGGCTGGTAGCAATGCTTACTTATCCTTATCTTGCCCACAGCATTTTTGGCGGCGACGCGGTGAAGTCCGGTCTGTTCATGGGCACTTCTATCCACGAAACTGCTCAGGTCGCCGGAGCCGGGTTGGTCTACGCTGACATCTTCTCTCAGCCGCTCGCCCTTGACGTGGCTACCATCACCAAACTGGTGCGCAACGTGTTCATGGCCGCCGTCATTCCGGTGATGGCGCTGCATTACACCCGCAAAACTGCCGGTTCGGAAAAGAAAGATGTCAGCTTCACCGAACTGTTCCCCACCTTCATACTGGGCTTTCTGGGCTTTGCTGTTATCCGTTCTATTGGGGACGCCGGCGTGGATTCAGGTGGCTATGCCTTTGGTCTGTGGGATGCCGACACCTGGCAAAGCATTCATAGCTTCATCAAGGATTGGGCCGTCAACTTTATGGTCATCGCCCTGGCCGGCGTAGGATTGAGTACCAATTTCAAGATCCTCAAAGGGTTGGGCATCAAGCCATTTGTGGTTGGTCTGGGGGCCGCGCTGGCGGTAGGGGTTATCAGCCTGACCGCAATCTGGTTGCTCGGCGCCTTTGTAGTGGTTTGACGGAAAGCAAAGGAGGAATAAGAAGCGCAAAGGCAGTTTTTGGTCTGTAGCGAAGTATTTCAACCAGAATTGCGTGTCGCAAGTTTTCAGAAGTATGCAGCACGCAATGCGCATCAATTCAGTACAACAATATTGACACGAGGAGGTTTGCAGATTATGGCACATGGTGCGTTGATGCACGAGTCGGGCGATGATGTTGCGGTTGTCATTGAAGACGTGACATCGGGCGACGAGGTAAAAGTAGTAGCCCTGGACGGGGAAGATTTCGGTGTGGTCAAAGCTACGGAAGATATTCCCCTGGGGCACAAAATCGCCTTGCGCGACATGAGCGAAGGTGAAGATGTGATCAAATATGGCCGGGCCATTGGTCGCACGCGAAAGGATGTTGCTAAAGGCGCGCACGTTCACACTCAAAATGTCGTGAGTATTCGATGGGAGACAAGTATCGATGAATAATCTACAATTAACCGGCTACCGGCGCGAAAACGGGCGCGTTGGTGTTCGCAACTATGTACTGATTATCCCGGTAGATGACATCTCCAACGCTGCCGCCGAAGGTGTAGCCTCCCTCGTCCGGGGAACCTATGCTCTCACCCACCCCTATGGCCGCCTGCAATTTGGCGAAGACCTGGAATTGACCTTTGATACACTCATTGGCACGGGTCGCAATCCCAACATCGCCGCTGCTATCGTCATTGGCATTGAACCAGGTTGGACCGAGCGCATTGCCAGCGGCATCGCCGAAACCGGCAAACCAGTGGCCGCCTTCAGCATTGAGCGCTACGGCGACCTGAAAACCATCGAGATGGCCGCCCGAAAGGCCAAAGAATTGACCCAGAACGCCAGTGAACTGCAACGCGAGCCTATCGAACTGGGCGAACTGTGGGTCAGTGCCAAGTGCGGAGAGTCGGACACCACCCTGGGGTTGGCCTCCAACCCCACCGTTGGCCGCGTGCTGGAGCGGATGATCGATGCCGGAGCCACTGCCATCTTTGGGGAAACGACCGAGGTGACAGGAGCCGAGGATATAATTGAAGACCAATGCATCAACCAGGAAGTGGCTGATGCATTTATGAAAACCTTTCAGGATTACCAGGATTTTGTCATTGGTACCGGGGCCAATCTGATGGGCTCCCAACCGACCAGAGGTAACATTCGCGGTGGCTTGACCACCATCGAAGAAAAAGCTCTGGGCAACGTGGAGAAGATGGGCCGCAATAAGGTAGTGTCAGTGCTCAAGCCGGCCGAAGAGCCACAAGTTCCCGGTCTGCACTTTATGGACAGCTCCAGCGCTGCCGCCGAAATGGTGACGCTATGCGCAGCGGGCGGGTCGGTGCTCCACCTTTTCACCACAGGCCAGGGCAACATCATCGGCAACCCCATCATCCCGGTGATGAAGATTTCGGCCAATCCGTTAACGGTCAGCACAATGTCAGAACACATTGATGTTGACATCACCGATCTGCTTCGGCTGGAAATGACTTTGGATGAAGCCGCCGACAAGACAATGATCATGATGGCCCGCAACGTCAATGGTCGTTTGACTGCCGCCGAGGCGCTGCGCCACGAGGAATTTGTAATTACCAAACTGTATCGCAGCGCATAAACATCTCTGTACCTACATTTCGGACAGCCAGCTGCCATGCCCGGCAGCTGGCTCAGGTTGTTCACTGCGAAAAGTGAACGCAAAAACCATTTTGAAGGAGGATTGTGGCTCAATACACCTTGCCCTACGGAAAAAGGCATCTTGCCTTTAACTTACCCGACTCGTTGAACATCACACTGCTGACCCCTGCAGAGGTGCCTGCTGCTGAAGACCCACGGCAGGAAGTAAACCGGGCGCTGGATAACCCGCTCGGCGGTCGAACCTTAAGGGATTTTGGCGATGTCAGATCGGTGGCTGTTGCTATAAGCGATAAAACGCGACCTGTGCCGCACGAGTTCTTGTTGCCGCCGCTGCTGGAACGCTTGGAGGAATTGGGCTTGGCTCCGGAAGCTATCACTCTGTTGATTGCTACCGGCACCCATTCCCCCATGCCGCCGGAGGAATTTGAACGGGTGGTACCTGCTGATATTCTGGCACGTTACCCGGTCATTTGCCATGATGCCGGCAACCAGAAGCGTTTGGTGCATCTGGGCCAAACGGAACGTGGCACCCCGGTGTGGATCAACAAACATTTCGCCCGGGCTGATCTGCGTATCGTGGTGGGTAACATTGAGCCTCATCAATTCATGGGATTCTCCGGCGGGGCAAAGAGCGCTGTTATTGGTCTGGGCGGCGGCGACACAATCAATCACAACCACGCCCTGATGACCGAGCCCCAGGCAAAACTTGGCAGTTTTGACGATAATCCCGCCCGGCAGGATGTCGAAGAGATGGGGCGTTTAGCAGGTATTCACTTTGCCTTGAATGCTGTTCTCAATAGCCACAAGCGGATAGTGAAAGTCGTCGCCGGAGAACCGACCGCCGTTATGAAAAGGGGCATTCTCCAGGTTAGAAATCTCTATCAGGTACCTGTACCGGAGTTGTTTGACCTGATGCTTGTCTCGCCGGGGGGGCACCCCAAAGACATCAACATCTACCAAACCCAAAAAGGGTTGGCCCACGCCGCTCTGGTGACAAAAGAAGGCGGCACTATTATTTTGGCTGCTGCCTGTCCTGAGGGGAGTGGCAGCGCCAAGTATGAACAGTGGATGAAGGGCAAAACATCATTTCAAGATGTATTTGAGAGCTTTCAACAGGAAGGGTTCCGTATTGGGCCGCATAAGGCGTTTCAAATTGCCCGTGATTCTTCCAGAGTACGTGTTCTTCTGATCTCTGAGATGTCGGATGACTTTGCCCGCGGCCTGTTGCTCAACCCGACCAGCAGCCTGGATGTAGCCCTCTCGCAATCTTTGGCTGCGCTGCCCCCTGACGCCCGAATTGGCGTTATGCCTTTCGCCAATGCCACCATTCCGATGATTTCAAGGCAGCCCTAGCAGTCTGTCGGAGAAGTCAGGATTCTGCATAAATCAGGAATGGGCGTAAACTTCGGGAATGAAAAGGAAATTCAGGTAGGCGGACGAACGACCGGATCTACCGCAACGTTTACAAGGAAATGGCATGGATAATCTACAAAGTCTGGACCAATTGATATCGCTCAAGGGAAAACACGCTCTGGTCACAGGCGCGGCTGCCGGAATCGGTAAAGCGATAGCCTACCGACTTGCAGAAGCAGGGGCCCCGTCCTCACTGAGGCAGAAGAGAAGATGGCCCTCGTTTTACGAGCCGTCTGGCATGACCGAAGGAGCGGTAAAACAATGATCGTCGGCGTTGATATCGGTGGCACGAAAATCGCCGTGGGTTTGGTAGATGACAAAGGACAAGTACACGCCCGTGCGGAATGCCCCACTGAGCCGGAGCGGGGCTTCCCCGATGGACTCGAACGCATCGCCGCCCTGACCCGGGGCCTGCCACCGGTGAACGACATCCCGGCACGGGGAATCGGGATTGGCTGCACCGGCCCGGTGTTCCCTGAGAGCGGCATCATCGGAAATGTGGATTTTCTCCCCGGCTGGGAGAATGCCCCCATCGTCGCCGAACTCGAGCGTCGCTTTGGCCTCCCCGTTGCGATGGAAAACGACGCCGACGCGGCTGCGCTGGGAGAATGGATGTGGGGCGCAGGCCGCGATGTACGCACCTTTCTTTATGTCACCATCAGCACCGGGATCGGCGTCGGGCTGATCGTGGATGGCCAACTCTACCGCGGTGTGGATGGCGCGCACCCGGAAATCGGCCATCACGTCATTGACCCCGCAGGCCCAGCCTGTGCCTGCGGGGCGCACGGCTGTTGGGAGAGTCTGGCAAGCGGCTCCGCTATGCAGCGTTGGTTCAGAGACAACGCGCCCGCGGAGCACAGCGACATGAACCTGAGCGCCCGCGAGATCTGTACCCGTGCTGATGCCCATGCAAAAGCGACTGTTGCCCGGACAGGGCGTTATCTGGGTTTGGGGCTGGCGAACCTGGTCACCCTGTTCACCCCCGAAGTGATCGCCATCGGCGGCGGATTGATGCGCCGCCGCGATTTATTCTGGCCCCAAATTCAGGAAACTATCCAATCCAGTTGTGGCTTTGTTCCCCGTGAGAAGGTCCGACTCGTCCCGGCAGCCCTGGGAGATGATGTCGGCATCATTGGGGCAGCCTGCGCATGGACATTACGCTACCGGAGCAACCAACTATGACGAACCTGCTTAAAAACCCCTATGTTCAAGATATACTATTCCAGCCCCAAGCCCTGCGAGCGACTCTGGACTCATTAGAGAAGACAGCCAGTGTGGGCGATATCCCTTCTCAATTGGCTGCCGGCAAACTGCGCCGGGTAGTACTCACCGGGATGGGATCATCGCTCCACGCACTTTATCCGCTGATGCTTACCTTGATCGGGCGCGGGGTTTCTGCGCAGTTCATCGAAACGGCTGAACTGATTCACTACGCACCGCGGTTGCTTGATCCTCAGACCCTGTTGGTGGTCGTCTCGCAATCTGGCCAGAGTGCCGAAATCCTGCGCCTGCTTGAGCTGAACGCCGGAATCTCCCCGGTCATTGCTGTTTCCAACAGCCCAGACAGCCCGTTGGCGGAGACTGCCGATGCGCTCATCCTGACTCGCGCTGGCGCGGAACATTCCGTCTCGTGCAAAACGTACATTACTGCGCTGGCTGTGCTGGCCTGGCTGGGAGATGAGCTCACGGGCCGTTCAGCGCAGGAAACGCTGAACGCTCTGCGGAAAACCCCCGCGTGGGTAGAGATGTATTTATCAGATTGGCAAACCCATCTTGAAACGCTGACCGGGATACTCGCCCCCATTCAGCGTCTGACCCTCATCGGGCGCGGTCCCTCCCTGGCAGCAGTAGGGACGGGAGGATTGATCATCAAAGAAGCCGCCCGCTTCCCCGGCGAGGGGATGAGCGGCGCAGCCTTTCGTCACGGCCCGCTGGAGATGGTCGGTGCATCGCATTTTGTGCTGGTCTATACTGGATTGCCCCGCACCGCGGCGCTCAACCGTCGTTTGGCGGAAGACATCCGCCGGATTGGAGGGCGAGCCGCGCTGGTGGAACAATCGGCACCCCGAAAAGTGTTTACCCTCCCTCCTGTGCCCGAGGCTGCCCTGCCGCTCCTTGAGATCCTCCCTGCGCAAATGCTTTCGTTGACTCTGGCACAACTGCGCGGCCACGATGCGGGGAGTTTCACCCACGCACAAAAGGTGACCTCAAGGGAATAACCCCTCAAAGTGATGGAGTTATGCCCAAGCTAAAGTCGCTCCGCCGACTTTTCCACCACTTTCGATACACAATCCCGTCTCTGGAATGCTTGTGATGAACATGCTTGGATGCTATAATGCCGCAAGCCGTGCGCTGTTTGAACCCCAACGGCCGCGGATGGGTGTATGGAACGACGACAGACCGAAATTGGTGGATTGCGCGTGGAAAGGACCCCCCTGTGATCCAAGATATTGCTAAAGCGCTGGCCGACAATATCGGCAAGGTGATCATCGGCAAAGACGACGTGGTCGAATTGCTGCTGGTAGCCTTGCTTGCCGACGGACATGTGCTGCTCGAGGATGTGCCCGGCACCGGCAAAACAACCCTGGCGAAAACGCTGGCGCGCTCTCTCGATCTTTCATTTGCCCGCATCCAATTCACGCCAGACCTTCTGCCTTCCGACGTAACTGGTATCAACTTCTACAATCAGAAGTCGCAGGAGTTTGAATTCCGCCCAGGACCTGTGATGAGTCAGGTTGTGTTAGCCGACGAGATCAACCGGGCTACCCCACGCACCCAATCGGCATTGTTGGAGGCCATGCAGGAACGGCAGATCACCGTGGATCGGGAGACCTACCAACTTCCCAATCCTTTCCTGGTACTTGCTACGCAGAATCCCATCGAATTGGAGGGTACCTTTCCCTTGCCTGAGGCCCAGATCGATCGTTTTCTCATGCAGATCAGTCTTGGCTACCCCGATGAGGACCAGGAAAACGAGATTCTGATCCGGTATGAACGGGAGGATCCGCTTGAGGCCCTGGAGCCGGTCATGTCCTCCGCTCAGCTCCTTGACGCCCGGGCCGAGGTGCGCACAGTCCGGGTTGAGGAGTCTGTGCGCACCTATTTGGTCAAGGTCGTCCGGGAAACCCGGGAGCATCCCTCTGTTGACTTGGGGGTCAGCCCTCGAGGCACGCTGGCTCTCTACCGTGCCTGTCAGGCAATGGCCGCGATACGGGGCCGGGCCTTCGTCCTGCCTGACGACGTAAAGGTGTTGGCGCCCTACGTGATGACCCATCGCATTCACATCAGCCCCCGAACGCGGTTGCGCGGTCGTACCCCTGAAGAGGTAATAGCTGAAATTGCCGACCAGGTGCCGGTGCCGGTTGTGTCCTGACTGAGGACCACCGACCGCTGACCACCGTCTTCGGGAAGCGGTCCGCCGTCTGTCGTCTGCGGTCTTCTGAAAGCCGTCTATGCCCGAAGAGAGCAACGAAACCCAGGCGCCAATTTCGTCGGCCACGCCCTTTTTGGGAGGGGCGACTGCACCCGCGCGTGCCTATCCTTCGGCTCGAGGGTTGCGACGGCGTCTGATCGTCGATTCCGAGAAGGAAACCCAGTGGAACGACGCCTGGCTGGCCATGGCGATGATTCTCTTTACGGTGGGCATCTTCTTGCAGCAAGGCGCTCTGGTCCTCATTGCCGGCCTATTGACCCTGGTGTCCGTTGTTGGTTGGCTTTGGGACCGTTTCGCCTTGACCGGTGTCGAGTATAGCCGCACTTTTGGCGAGCGGCGGGCGTTTGTGGGCGAGACGATTGATCTTGACCTGTCTGTCGTCAACAAAAAGATCCTTCCGGTGAGCTGGTTGCGGATCACCGATCGGGTGCCAATGGCACTGTCCCTGGATGGCATCGAGGTGGCTGCAACCGATGTGCAAACCGTGGGCCGCGTCAATCTGGTGTTTGCCCTGCGCTGGTACCAGCGAGTCAGCAGGCGTTATCATATCCAATGCACCCAGCGGGGTTTCTTTCCGTTTGGTCCGGTGGACCTGGAGGCAGGCGATATTTTCGGGCTGTTCAGCCGCAAACGGCGGATAGGTCGCCGCCAGTGGTTTATTATCTATCCAAAAGTGGAGAGCCTCACCGACCTGGGTTTGCCCCCGAAAGAACCATTTGGACCCACCAGGGCATCCCGCCAGCTCTTCGATGACCCCATCCGAACAGTCGGCGTGCGAGATTACTATCCCGGCGATGACTTTCGGCGGATTCACTGGAAAGCTACCGCGCGCCGGCAGAACCTGCAGAGTCGTGTATACGAACCATCGACAGCTCACAATTTGGTTATCATTCTCAACGTGGCAACCCTTTCCAAGCACTGGCAGGGCTTTATCCCTGAGCGCATGGAACGAGTCGTTAGCGTCTCCGCCTCGATAGCAGCCCATGCCATCGAGGCGCGCTGGCCCGTGGGTATCATTAGCAACGGTGCCCTGCCCGAGTCAGATCAAGCCATCAAAGTGCTGCCGGGGCGAAGTCCGGGCCAGCTTACCCGAATCATGGAGGCGTTGGCTGCCGTGTCTGCAGTGGCAACCAAACAGATCGAGGACCTGGTTCGACAGGAGAGTCCCAAGCTGCCGTGGGGCAGTACGTTGATCGTGGTTACGGCGGTGGTGACCGAGGCTTTGAAGGCAAGTCTTGCTGATCTTCGCCTGGAGGGCAGGCGCATCGTTCTGGTGAGCCTTGAAGAGCTCGATCCTGACGATCCCTTGCTTGAGGGTATTCTGGTGCGCTCCATTACTGGGGGGCTGCCCGACGGCGATGTGGTCGATCTGCCTGATGGGGAGAAAGCCACATGACTTTTTCCCTGCCCATTCCTATGCTTTCGTGGCGAGCAGAATTGCTGCGCGTTGCCTATGCGGGCATGGAGATATCCTGGTTTACCCCTATCTTCCTGATCTTCGTTGAACCCGCTCGCCAGTATCCACCCTTTTTGGTCGCTTTTCTGCTTGGCGCTCTGATGCTGGGCTTCCATTTCTGGACGGAGGCAGCCGACCACTTTCAGATCGATTTAACGGTAGAGCGCCTTTTGATGCTGCTGGCGCTGCCTGTGTTCGTCTTGCTGGGTTGGCGCATCTTTCTCTATCCCGATCTGCCGTCAGGCGACTTCATCTGGATCAAGGAATCGGGCTTTCAGCTGATACAGGGAGGGAACAGTACTTCGTATTGGGCGATATTGGGGACCGTGCTATTCCTATGGTGGCGAGGCCTGGCGCTCAGTCGAAGGGAGTATACGTTTGAAACGGTCTCCTTTTCGTTTCGGCTGGGGCTACTCCTGTTGATCGGTGGGACTCTCCTGTTGTCCTACCAGGTCGAATTCCAGGTTATGGCGTTCGTCTTCCCCTTCTTTTTCTTCAGCCTGATTTCCGTGGCTCTGGCGCGGCAGGAGGAAGTGGGGCAGCTAAAGGGGGATGTGGGGCAGATATTCGATCTCTATTGGCTTGCCCTGTTAGCCGGAACGGTCTTTCTCATTCTGGCGATCGGTGCCATCTTCCTGTTGGTTGCCCGGCCGGAGGGGATACAAACTGTGCGCGACCTCTGGGCACCTGTTGGTGAGGGCCTCCTGAGGTTGATCGCACGGTTTCTCTTTATCATTCTTTCACCGCTGGAGCCGCTGCTTGAATGGCTCGCAGCGTTTTTCGCTCGCGGGATCGAGGTCATGATGGATCAAGGCTTCGGCGAGACCCTTCAGAGCTTTCAAATACTCGACGAAGCGGCTCAGGAACCTGGTGCGACACCCTATGTCCAAATCGCGTTTGATATCGTTCGCTACATCTGCGGTGGTGCGATCCTGATAGGGCTCGTCGGGATGGGGCTTTGGCTGTTGGGCAAGGAACGGAAACGACGCCGGGAACACGCGGAGACTCATGAAAACCTCGATGCGAACCTGGGGGATGCCCTGGCCGGCCTGCTGCGCAACGCCGGCGATCGATTAAGAAGCGCGATTGGCAACGTGACACGCTTTGGCATGAGCGGTGATCTGTTGGCAGCGATCTCCGTTCGTAACATCTATGCCAATATGACACGCCTTTCCCGCGGACGGGGGTATCCGCGGCGCAAGGCCGTTACACCGTACGAATATCTGGCCGACCTGGAGATGGCGTTTCCGGAAGCGAAATCCGAAGCCAGGATCATTACCGACGCCTATGTCGGCGTCCATTACGGGGAATTCCCCTCCAGCCGGGAGGAGTTGGATGACCTGCGGGCCGCCTATAAGCGCCTGCGGGCGAGTCCCTCCCCGGACGCTGATGTTTCGCCTATTGCGCAGTGAGCATCCTCCGCGAAGCATCCGGTTGCGGGCAGTGCAGGCAGTAGCCTCGACGCCTTTGCCTTTTTGAAGTTGCTGACTTATTCGCGACCTCGGCGGCGACCCAACCACTTCGTCAGCTCGATAACGGCAAGGACGGCGACACCGCCAAGCATACAGACGAACAGGTTGGCAATGGAGAGGGCTTGGGTGCCAAAGATTCTCTGAAGCAGGGGAACGTAAATCAGCGCCAGCTGAAGCAATATCCCGGCCGCGACGGCGATGACCATCAACCGGTTGGAAAAAGCCCCGATGGTGAAGAGGGAATCAACGTTGGAACGGATTGCCAGCGCATTGCCCAGCTGTGCAAACACCAGCGTGGTGAAAATCATGGTCTGCCACGGACCGCTGGCGTCCTGACGCCAGAACGCGTAGCCGATTCCCAGGGAGATCAGCCCGATCATAGTGCCAATCCAGATGATCTGGGTGCCGATGCCGCGACTGAACACGCTCTCCTGGGGTTCAAATGGGGGACGCTGCATCACACCGCGCTCCCCTTTCTCCTGGGCCAAAGCGAGGCCCGGTAAACCGTCGGTGACAAGGTTGATCCAGAGGATTTGGAGAGGCAACAAGGGAAGCGCCATTCCCAGGAATGGTCCTACCAGCATCACAAAAAGCTCACCGATATTGCTGGACAGGGTGTACTTGATGAACTTACGGATGTTGTCGTAGATAACCCGGCCTTCTTCGACGGCTGCCACAATGGTAGCGAAGTTGTCGTCCAGCAAGACTATGTCCGAGGCCTGTTTCGAGACGTCGGTACCGGTAATGCCCATGGCAACCCCGATATCGGCCCGTTTCAGAGCCGGTGCATCGTTAACCCCGTCGCCCGTCATGGCGGCGATTTCCCCATTTTGTTGCAGAGCCTGAACGATGTTCAGCTTGTGTTCCGGAGCGACTCGGGCATACACAGAAACATCGTCAACCACTTTCTGCAGGTCTTCGACCGACATATGGTCCAGTTCCTGGCCGGTCAGAACGTCGCCATTGTCGGTGATGTTCAGGTCCCTGGCGATCTGCAGCGCCGTCAGAGGATGGTCACCTGTGATCATGACAGGACGAATGCCTGCCTCCCGTGCCACAGCGACCGCTTCCCGCACTTCTGGCCTGGGTGGGTCCATCATGGCGACCAGGCCGACGAAAACCATGTCGTTTTCCAGTTCCGTGGGATCTGTCGGAGGCTCTTCCCTGTCGCAGAATCGAAAGGCGACGCCCAGGACACGTTGACCCTGTTGGGCCAGCCGTGCATTGGACGACAAGATTCGCTCTCTCATCTCGTTGTCCATCGGCACGATCTCGTTGTCCACCAGCACTTTGGTCGAGATGGGAAGCATGGTGTCCACGCCTCCCTTGGTCATCAGGACGGAAGGTGAATCCCGCCAGGGCACATCGGACTGTTTGACCAGGGGGCTCATCTGGTGGACTGTGGTCATTCGCTTGCGTTCTGAGGAAAAGGGCACCTCGCCAACACGGGGCCATTCTTTCTCCAGTTCGGCCTTTTCAAAGCCCAGTTGGTGGGCAGCCAAAACCAGAGCGGCCTCAGTGGGATCGCCGATTGCAACGACGCCGCCACTGTCATCAGATTCCAGGAGGGCGTCGTTGCACAGAGCGCCAGCGCGAACGAGTACGCTCAGGGCGGTAAGCTCAGGAGAGGATTCGGGGCTGATCAGGTGGGCCTGGAGCAGGTCCTCCCGTTGTTCTACCATCGTTTCGATGGTCTTTGTGTTGCCGGCAGTGTCCAGAATCGTCACCGTCATGAGGTTTTCGGTGAGGGTGCCGGTCTTGTCGGAGCAGATGACGGTAACCGAGCCCAGGGTCTCCACCGAAGGGAGGTTCCTGATGAGCGCCTGTCGCTTGAGGAGTCTTTGTGAACCGAGGGCCAGCGTGATGGTAACCACGGCAGGCAGGCTTTCTGGTATGGCTGCCACCGCGAGGCTGACGGCGGTCAGGAAGAGAGTTTCAAGATCTTCACCGCGCAGTATTCCGAGGACGACGACCACAGCGACAATGCCCAGAGCGGCCCAGGCAAGGGTCTTGCCCAGGTCAGCCAACCGGCGTTGAAGGGGCGTCATCTCTTCCTCGACTCCCTGGATCAGGTCGGCAATCTTGCCCAACTCTGTATTCATACCGGTGGCGGTGACAGCAGCGGTTCCCCGCCCGTAGGAAATCACCGTGCCCATGAAGAGCATGTCCGTCCGGTCACCCAAGGGTGGATTATCACCAGAGGGAACGGTCACCACCTTTTCGACGGGCTCCGATTCGCCGGTTAGCGTCGCTTCTTCGACTTTCAGGTTGACGCTCTCAATCACTCGGGCGTCGGCTGGCACAATATTGCCTGCCTCCACAAGAAGGATGTCACCAGGCACCAGTTGGGTAGACAAGACCTCGCGAATATGACCGTTGCGCCGGACACGGACAGTGGGGACCGACATCTTTTTCAGGGCGGCCATCGCCTCTTCCGCCTTGCGTTCCTGGGTATATCCGAGGATGGCATTGAGCAAGACGATCGCCAGGATGACCACCACTTCCAGCCACTCGCCGAGTAACCCGGACACCAGCGCGGCGACCATCAGAACAATGACCATGACCTCCTTGAACTGGTCCAGGAAAATGCGCCAGGATTCCTTGGTTTTCCCTTCCACCAACTCATTTGGGCCATATTGTTCGAGACGGCGCCTGGCTTCCGCGTCGGTCAACCCCTTTTCAACATCTGTTTCCAGCTGTTGAACAGTCTCATCTGCCGTTAGTTTATACCACTGTGTCGACACAGTTTGGTTTGTCCTCCTGATCGCTGCTCGGGTTGACGAAACGCATGTCGTCGTTTCCCATTGGGCAGCATTGCTTTGATGATCTGTCGTGGAGCGATCGGTCTTTCCGTCGCTGCTCAGGCAGCTGAAATGTTGCACCGCAGCCAAGATTGCTATCTGAAAAGCGCAGAAATCATACCGCAGAATCAAGAGATATGCAATGTCGCTTCCATGGCACCGCCGATTGACTCCCCTTCCCATCTATGCTACTATGCAGTCCCGTGTTGTGCGGGATTTTTTATTGCCACCAGTCAACCCATCAGGTCAGGGCGTACCTGGCTCGGAGCCCAGTTTCGAATTCGAGCCGCTACGGTGGCGGCGAAGGCACGGCAGCTTCTGACCGTGTCTTTTGCTTTTTTTGACATCTGCCCGCAGCGTGACCGCGAAGTCGTTGTCTGTCGAATCCTGTTTTGCAGAGGCTGTCATGACCAAACTCATTTTTATCACCGGAGGTGTGGTAAGTTCCCTGGGAAAAGGGGTAACTGCTGCCGCAATTGGACGACTGCTGAGGAGCCGGGGCGTATCTGTTTCGATCCAGAAGCTCGATCCTTATCTCAATGTAGATCCCGGCACTATGTCACCCTACCAGCATGGTGAGGTGTTCGTAACTGAGGATGGTGCCGAGACCGATCTGGACCTGGGGCACTACGAACGTTTTATCGATGTCAATCTCAGTCAGGCCAGCAATGTCACCTCTGGACAGATCTATGCAGATGTGTTGCGAAAAGAGCGGCGGGGAGACTATCTCGGCGGCACTATTCAGGTGATTCCCCATGTGACCAATGAAATCAAAAGGCGCATCGGCCTGGTGGCCCGGGAAAGCGATGCCGAGGTGGTGATCGTCGAAGTTGGCGGGACTGTGGGTGACATCGAGGGTTTGCCATTCCTTGAGGGTATCCGGCAAATGCGAAAGGATATGGGGCGGGATAACGTGCTTTATATTCACGTCACGCTTCTGCCGATGATAGGGGCCACAGGTGAACTCAAGACCAAGCCTACCCAGCATAGCGTGCGGGAGTTGCGCGGCATCGGTATCCAACCAGATGTGATCGTGCTTCGTTCTGACTTTCCGGTCGAGCAAAGTCTTCGAGACAAGATTGCCCTCTTTTGCGATGTGGAACCGGAAGCGGTGGTGCCTTTAACCACCGTCAAGAGCCTCTACGAGGTGCCGCTGATGTTGGAGGAATTTGGCCTGGGCAATTGGCTGACCAGCCGTCTTGGCTACGGGTGGCGGGTGCCCGATCTGGCTGAGTGGCGACAGTGGGTCGACCGGCTGGATCTGATGAACGAACAGGTTGATACGGAATCACTATCGCCGTTGCGCATAGCCCTGGTCGGCAAGTATGTAGATCTGCACGACGCCTACATGAGTGTCAAAGAGGCGCTGACCCATGCATCGGTCGCCCTTGGACGGACCATGGAGGTCCAGTGGATAAAATCGGAACGCCTGGAGACCCCAGAGGGTCTTGGGTTGCTGGAAGGCGCTGGCGGTATTGTAGTGCCAGGTGGCTTTGGAGAGCGTGGCATCGAAGGCAAGGTAACCGCTGCCCGTTATGCCCGCGAGAATGGCATTCCCTATCTCGGCCTTTGCCTGGGAATGCAAGTGATGTGCATCGAGTTTGCTCGCCATGTGCTCGAAGCAGCGCGTGCCAACAGCACCGAATTTGATCCCAATAACCCTCACCCGGTCATCGACCTGATGCCCGACCAGCGGGATATCGCCGACATGGGTGGGACAATGCGCTTGGGTGCCTACCCCTGCGTGCTTCAGCCTGGCAGCAAGGCCTACCAGGCTTACGGCCAGGATCGAATCGATGAACGCCACCGCCATCGCTTTGAGTTCAACAATGCCTACCGTGAGCGCATGCAGGAGGCCGGTATGGTGTTCAGCGGGATCTCGCCTGACGACCGGCTGGTGGAGATCGCAGAGCTGCGGGACCATCCGTGGATGCTTGGCAGCCAATTCCACCCTGAATTCAAGAGCCGGCCTAACCGACCGCATCCCCTGTTCCTGGCCTTTTTGCAGGCGGTCCTGGATCAAAGTAAGAGTTTGCAGAGTGCTGTAGAAGACGACGCCACCCAGTAGAGCGGGGGAGGGGCATGGGATTGCTGCCAGTGTCAAAGATGATGGTTACGCGAAACCGACTCGTGGTTGCTGGCAATCTTGATTAGCTGTGGTATAATTTTAGGACAATTACCGGCTGCGATTGCACCGTGTGGGGCGCTTGAGGCCACCGGATGCCAATGTCCGCGGTGGGTCGATGATGCAGCTTGTAGGAGGTGAGTGACGATGTCAGGTCATTCAAAATGGTCAACGATCAAAAGAAAAAAGGGTGTAAACGACGCCAGACGGGGCGCTATTTTCACCAAGATGGCGCGGGAGATCCAGGTAGCGGCCCGTGATGGCGCCGATCCGGAGTTCAATTTCCGATTGCGCCTGATTGTCGACAAGGCTAAAGCTGCCAACATGCCCAAGGACAATATCGCCCGGGCAATTCGGCGGGGTGCCGGTCTTGAAAAGGGTGCCGAACTCGAGGAGATAACCTATGAGGGTTATGGTCCTGGCGGCGTGGCGTTGTTTTTGGAAGTATTGACCGATAATCGCAATCGGGCGATCGCCGAAATCCGTTATGTGCTCAACCGTGGCAACGGCACCCTGGGCGAGGGTGGTTCTGTTTCCTGGCAGTTCGAGTCGAGAGGGTATATTGCCCTACCTATGGGCGGACACGAGCAGGACGATGTCTTTATGGTGGCTTTGGAGGCAGGGGCCGACGATGTGGAGTTCAGCGATAGCATTGCCGAAGTCTATACCGAACCCGCCGATCTGAAGAGGGTGCAGGATGCCTTTGAGGCTGAAGGGTTCGAGGTCGATACGGCGGAGTTGACCAAGACTCCCAAGACGCCGCTGAGCCTGGACGAAAAGACAACACGTGCTGCCATGGCCCTGATCGAAAGCCTGGAAGATCTGGAGGATGTCACCAACGTCTACTCCAACCTCGATATTTCCGATGAAATCCTAGCAGATCTGGCTGTTTGACAATCGATGGCTGGAGAGATCGGAGCGACGCTTGCTGGTACTGGGGATCGATCCTGGCACAGCGATAACCGGTTATGGTTTTGTTGCTCAGGATATTGATCTTGAGCTTGTGGAGTGTGGTGTAGTTACTACCAAGGCGAACACCCCGCTTCAGGACCGGCTATTGATCATCCATCGTGAGTTAAGCACTTTGATTGAGCGTTATCGCCCCGAATCTGTGGCGGTGGAAGAATTGTTTTTCAGCAAGAATGTGCGTACCGCGATGAGCGTTGGTCACGCACGAGGTGTTGTGCTGCTGGCGGCAGCCCAGGCCGGCTTACCCGTCCATCATTACAAACCAAGCGAAGTGAAGTTGGCCGTGGCTGGCTATGGTGGGGCAGACAAGCAGCAAGTGCAGGAAATGGTTCGTCTGTTGCTTGGCCTCGACGAGATTCTCAAACCGGATGATGCAGCCGATGCGGCAGCTGTAGCCATCTGCCATCTTCATTCCTTCCGACTACGTCAATTGGAAGCGGGTCTATAAGCTATCGCTCGTTACATGTTCTGATAAACGCTGTCATTCTCTGTTGAGGTACTCTTTCCATGCCGTTGCCGAGTGCACGGATACTAATCGCCGAAGATGAAGCGCCGCTGCGCAACCTGGTTCGCATGTCGTTGGAAGCCGCCGGTCATTACGTCACCGCGGTCGGCGATGGCGATGAGGCCCTTTCCTGTTTTCTGAGCGAACCGTACGATCTGGTTATCCTCGACGTGATGATGCCGAAGGTGGACGGGTTCACCGTCTGTGAGGAAATCAGAAAACGTTCCGATGTTCCCGTCATGATGCTGACAGCCCTGGGTGGTACCGACGATCTTGTGAGGGGATTTGAACTGGGGGCCGACGATTACATTGCCAAGCCATTCACTTTCAAGGAGGTCCAGGCACGGATATTTGCTATCCTTCGCCGCATGCAGTGGGTCGAGGAAAAACGCAGCCCGGTCTTGCTTGCTATCGGGCAGGTTAGTATCGATGCCGATGCGCACGAAGTGACCGTGGATGGGGAACAGGTACACTTGACTCCCATTGAATTCAAACTGTTGTATACTTTGATGAGCAATGCAGGAAAAGCCCTGAACAAAAAGGATCTTTTTGTGACCGTTTGGGGATACCAGTTTATTGGCGGTACCAACCTGATAGAGGTCACTATTCGGCGACTTCGGGAGAAGATCGAAGAAGACCCTTCCAAACCGCACCATATTCAAACCATTCGGGGCACGGGTTACCGCTTCAGAAGCCCCGATTAACAGGCTCTCTTGAGGGCTAAACGTTGCTGAGGTCAGGAAATGATTGCCAGTGTCGATGGTAGGGTACTTGCTCTTGATGAGGATTCTCTGGTCGTCGGGCTCGGCGGTCTGGGCGTGCGAGTCCGTGTCCCGGTGGATGTCCTGGCTTCTGTTCGTCCTGGCGATGAAGTGCTATTGTTGACTCACCTTCACGTTCGGGAGCAGGAGCTTTCCCTCTATGGTTTTGCAGAACGGCCCGATCTGATCCTGTTCCAACAACTGCTGGGTGTTTCCGGGGTCGGCCCCAAGCTGGCGTTGACAACACTTTCTTCCATGCCTGCCGATTCCCTACGCCTCGCCATCGGCCAGGGACAGGCAGATATTGTGGCCCGTGTTCCCGGAATCGGAAAAAAGACAGCTCAAAAGATCGTGTTGGAACTCAAGGACAAGGTGGGAGCCTGGGAAGATACGCCGCCTGAACTGGCTGCGTTGAGCGAGGCAGATGCAGAAGTAATCGACGCCTTAACCGCTCTTGGTTACAGCGTGGTGGAGGCTCAGCGGGCTGTTCAGGGCCTGCCACAGGATGTCACCGACGTGGAGGAGCGACTCCGTCTGGCGCTTCTCAGTTTTGGGTAGAGGGTCTTTTTCTACCGGGGATTTTTGACAAATTCCATCCTTTGTGTTACATTGCCCGCCGCGAAAAACTGAAGATACTGAAGACTCTTATTCAGAGGGGGTGAGGGACCGGCCCTATGACCCCCCGGCAACCGGATCTGTCGTTATTTTCCTGTCTATCCAAAGGTCTGAGCGACGACTCCGATAATGGTAGACTGTCGCTTTGCGACAGCCACGGTGCCAATTCCGGCAGATGGTTTGCATTACCCATCTGGAAGATGAGAGGGACGACCTGAACGGCGCGCTCCTCGGAGCGTGTTTTTTTTCGTTTCGCAGGAAGAGGTTATTTGATCCTTGTTTGAGCATTTTTGGACATTGAAGTACCATGGCGTTGCGCCGGGAACAGGATTTCATGACAGCAATGTTGGGCGAAAAGAACCAAAAAGTGCCAAGCGACACCATCTTCTGCGCCGACGCGCGGCAGATGGCACACCTGCCCGATTCGTGCGTGCATTTGGTTGTGACCTCGCCACCCTATAATATCAACAAGACCTACACCGATCATCAGGACAATCTGCCGCTGGACGAATATCTGGAGTTTCTGAACGAGGTTTGGCGCGAGTGCTACAGGGTGTTGGTGCCAGGCGGACGCCTCTGCATCAACGTGGCCAATACCAACCGGAAGCCCTACCTGCCGCTCAACGCACTTATCACCAGTGAGCTCTTGCGGATGGCACGCGAGGAAGGCCTCAACTGGCTTATGCGGGGTGAAATCCTCTGGGATAAGGGTGCCAGCGCTGGAGTCAGCACCGCCTGGGGCAGTTTTGCCAGATCCTCCGACCCGGTTCTGAGAGATGTCCACGAGTACATCATGGTTTTCTCCAAGGAAAGCTTCAAACTTGCGGACGGCGGTAAATCTGGAATTCGCGGCGGGCAATTTGTCGACTGGACCCGAAGCATCTGGCGTCCGGAGGAGATGATGAGGTCTCACGATGGCGGTGACCGGGGATCTGGACTTGAGGAGTTGCAGCAGAAGCTGGCAGGCAAGCTCAAGGATGCTCGTCGCCGGCAAAAGGACGACAGCTGGATTGCCGAATCGATGGCCCGGGCAGCATGGCAGTACTTCAGCCATCCGGGCGATACCGTCTGGGCGATGACTACCGAGTCAGGCGGCGATCATCCGGCGCCCTTTCCTGTGGAATTGCCTCGCCGGCTCATTTTGCTATACACCAGTGCGGGCGATCTGGTGCTGGACCCCTTCATGGGTGCCGGGTCGACGGCCGTGGCAGCGATTGGCACGGGCAGGCATTATGTGGGATATGACCTGTCACAGAGCTATTGCGATATGGCCAATGAGCGGGTAAAACGGGCATCGAACAATCAATCCTGATGATGACGATCAAGCATTGTCAGCCAGGCATTCGCCAATTCACTGACTGTTTTGGATTATCCCTATGACCATTGTAGTAACCGGTTCGGTCGCTTTTGACAATCTGTTAACCTATCCTGGCTATTTCAAGGACCAGATCCTGCCCGAGCACATCGATAAGCTGAGTGTCAGTTTTCTGGCCGATACCAAGGAAAGTTACATGGGTGGTACTGGCCCTAACATTGCATTCAGTCTCGCTCTCCTGGGCAACCGTCCCAAGCTGATGGGCGCAGCCGGTAAGGACTTTGCCCCTTTCCGTGAATGGTTGGAGGAGAAGGGCGTGGATACCTCCGCCATGGGGATCTTTCAGGATGAATTCACAGCCACCTTCACGGTGCTTACCGATCTGGATCACAATCAGATCGCCAGCTTCTATACCGGTGCCATGGCTCGTGCCAGGGAGCTTTCTTTGGGTGATCTGGGCCTCGATTCCGAGGATCTGGTGATCATTTCTCCTAACGACCCGGAAGCGATGCAAAAGACAGCTCAGGAATGCCGGGAACTCAATGTCCCATTCGTCTATGACCCCAGTCAACAACTGGCTCGTATGGCAGGTCCTGAACTGGTGGAGTCGATGCAAGGGGCTCGCGTCTTGACAGTCAACGAGTATGAGTATGAGATGGTCAAACAAAAGAGTGGTCTCGACGAGGCTGCCATTCTTGACAAGGTGGATGTGATAGTTGTCACCCTTGGGGCCAAGGGCTCGTCTGTCATCGGTAAGGATTTTCGCATGGAGGTCGAGCCTGCCAATGCGCGGCAGATCACCGAACCCACCGGCGTCGGTGATGCCTACCGGGCTGGGCTCATGACCGGTATGGTACACGGCTTTTCCTGGGAAGTCGCCTGCCGGATGGCCAGCCTGGCCGCTGTTTATGTGATCGAGCAGTCGGGCACCATGAACCACAACTACCATCTTGACGAGTTTGTCGAGCGATATCGCCAGGAATTCGGCGACGCGCCGGAGTTGGCGGAATTGCTGGCGAGCGGGGCGAGTGGAGTGTAGAGGAAGGAGGCCATGTGCTCCCAATTCTACACGGTACGCTTAACAACCGATAAAGCCGAGTTGCATGCCTTCCTGCAGAGGGATCCCATTTACGGTGCTTATGCAATCGGTGACCTGGAAGATGTGCATTTTTCGCAGTGCACCTGGTACCTGGCTGAAAGTGCTGGTCAGGGTAAAGCCCTGATGCTGATCTATCAGGGTCTGGAGCCGCCAGTTCTTTTCTGCATGGGTGACGTGGCCGGTATCGCCGAGATATTTCGCCGGGGTATGCTGCCAGGTACCATGTACATGAGTGCCCAGGTCGAGCACCTGCCCATCTTTCAGCAGCGCTACGATTTTCGGCTGGATAGGGTGCGACCCATGTGGCGCATGACTGTAACTCCTGAGAGGTTCCTTCCGGTCGATGCGCCGATTGGAGCGAATCGTACCTGGAAGTTGCGTTGCCTGGGCATCTCTGATGTGGAGGCATTGGTCACCTTGTACAGCGCGGGTGGTGCTTTCGTTCCCGATGCCTTCTCGCCCTCACAGGTGCCCGAGGGTGTTTTTGTTGGGCTGGAACATGCTGGTGAGTTGCTGGCTGTTGCAGGCACGCATCTGGTGGCGCCCACCTGGGCCGTGGCGGCGGTGGGCAACCTTTACACCCATCCGGCATGGCGAGGCCGCGGGTTCGGACAACTGGTAACCACTGCTGTCACCCGCGAGCTTTTGAGTCGAGGTATGTTGGTCGTACTCAACGTAGATGGCGATAATGCCGCTGCTATTCGGGTCTATCAGAAGTTGGGCTACCAGAGTTACTGTCCCTTTTTTGAGGGAATAGGCGTTGAGAAGACTTGTGATCAGGTCGCCAGATACGGCCTGGTCGTCGACAAAAAATAGATCTGCGGCGAGTGGCGGGCAAAAACCTGTTACGTCCTCGTCGCCCATTGGAAATCTACCAAATCAAGAGGTGAAAGAACGTGGATTACGATATTAGAGACATTGGTCTTGCCGAAGAAGGTCGTTTTCGTATGCAGTGGGCCGCGCGGGAGATGCCGGTTCTCAATATGCTCGAGGATCGTCTTTCCGACGAGCGCCCCCTGGATGGCTTGAGGCTCAGTGCCTGCCTGCATGTTACCGCAGAAACCGCTAACCTGATGCGGGTGCTGCAAGCTGGTGGCGCCGATGTGGTATTGACGGCCAGCAATCCCCTCAGCACCCAGGATGACATCGCTGCCGCGCTCGTCTCTTTCTACGAGATGCCCGTCTATGCGATCAAGGGTGAGGACAACGAGACCTACTACCAGCATCTGAATGCCGCCCTGGATCATAGACCCCACATGACCATGGATGATGGCATGGACTTGCTGGCGACGCTCCATAAGGATCGAGAAGAACTGCTTGACAACGTCATTGGTGGCACCGAAGAGACCACGACGGGGGTTATTCGTCTCAAGGCCATGGCAAAGGATGGGCAACTGAAGTACCCGGTCATTGCTGTCAATGACGCGATGACCAAACATCTCTTCGATAACCGTTATGGCACGGGCCAGAGCACCCTGGATGGAATCATCCGGGCAACCAATATTCTGTTGGCAGGCAAGACCTTCGTGGTCGGTGGTTATGGGTGGTGCAGCCGCGGCATTGCGATGCGGGCCAAGGGCCTGGGCGCAAGCGTGGTGGTAACTGAAGTGGAGCCACTCAAGGCCCTTGAGGCTGTCATGGATGGCTTCCGGGTCATGCCGATGATGGAAGCGGCTCAGATCGGTGACATCTTCTGCACCGCCACCGGCGACATCCACGTTTTTGACAGGCATCACTTCGAGGTGATGAAGGATGGCGCGATTCTGGCTAACTCGGGCCATTTCAACGTCGAGATCAATATTCCTGCCCTTGAGGAGATGAGCAGCGAGAAGCGACGGGTACGTCATCAGTTGGACGAGTACCAGCTTCCGGATGGCAGAAACATCTACATGGCTGGCGAGGGCCGTCTTGTCAACCTGGCTGCGGCTGAGGGACACCCGGCCAGCGTCATGGATATGAGCTTTGCCAACCAGGCCTTGAGTGCGGTTTACCTGCGAGACCACGGCAGTGAATTGGCCAACGATGTCTACGCGGTGCCGGAGCACCTGGACCAGGAGATCGCCCGATTCAAGCTTGAGGCCATGGGCATTAAGATTGATGTCCTGACACCTGAGCAGGAAGCCTACCTGACGTCCTGGACGGAAGGAACTTAGGGAAATGCCATGATGTCAGATGTCTAAATGCTAATAGGCCAGAAACTCCGCCTGGAATATTGATATGCTGACATATTGACATAAGTTAGGAGAGGACAATGAGTACGACATTTATGACATCACCGCAGCTTTTTTACACCTCAGAGTCTGTGACAGAAGGCCATCCCGATAAGATGTGCGACCAGATCAGCGATGCGGTGCTGGACGCCATCATCAAGGATGATCCGGATGCCCGCGTGGCCTGTGAAACTGCTGTGACCACCGGTCTCGTTTTAGTGATGGGCGAGATTTCTACCAGCACCTATGTTGATATCGGTGCACTGGTCCGTGAGGTTGTTTCCGATATCGGCTACACCCGTGGAAAATTCGGCTTTGATGCCGAGACCTGCGGCGTGATTGTATCGATCAAGGAGCAATCGGCGGATATCGCTCAGGGTGTGGATGACGCCCTGGAGCACCGGACAGGCGAGATGACCGATAAGGGCATCGAGGCCACTGGTGCCGGCGACCAGGGCATGATGGTCGGGTTCGCCTGTGATGAGACGCCGGAGCTAATGCCATTGCCCATCGCGCTGGCCCATGCTCTGACGAAACGACTGTCCCATGTGCGTAAGGATGGCACCCTTCCCTACTTACGTCCAGACGGCAAGAGTCAGGTTACCGTTGAGTATGTCTATGGAAAGCCCAAGCGGGTGGATACGATTGTCATTTCCACGCAGCACTCGCCCGATGTGGAACATAGCAAGATTCAGGCGGATCTTTACGAACGAGTGATCAAGTATGTTGTGCCCAACGGTTTGCTTGATGAGAATACAAAGGTCTTTGTCAATCCGACCGGTCGTTTTGTGATCGGTGGACCGCTGGGAGATGCTGGTGTGACTGGCCGAAAGATTATCGTGGACACCTACGGGGGTGTCGGGCGCCATGGTGGCGGTGCGTTCAGTGGCAAGGATCCGACAAAGGTGGATCGATCGGGCGCCTACATGGCTCGCTATATCGCCAAGAATTGTGTGGCGGCAGGCTTGGCTGAGCGTATGGAGCTGCAGATCAGCTATGCCATCGGCGTTGCGCGACCTCTCTCGGTGAGTGTTGAGACCTTCGGCACCGGCAATATCTCTGATCAACGGATCATTGAACTGATCCATGAAAACTTCGACATGCGGCCGGCGGCGATTATCCGGGATCTGGACCTGCGCCGCCCAATCTTCCGGGCGACCGCTGCCTATGGCCACTTTGGTCGCACCGATATCGACGCACCATGGGAGCGCACTGACAAAGCCGACGTTCTGCGAAAGGCAGCCGGTCTGGACGGGTAATTCAGACTTCCGCAGCCCATCTTTATTGCCCTGGCTACCGAGTGACGGTATAATAATCAGCAAGGAAACGGTTTCATGCAGGCACTCATTACCGGTATTGCCGGATTTGCAGGGAGCCATCTTGCCGATTATCTGCTTCGCCATACAGACTATGCGGTGGCGGGCACAATACATCGCCAGGACGGGCGTGTGGCCCATCTGCGCGATCATGTGGCCATATACCGGGCAGACCTGCGCGACCCTGCGGCAGTAGCGGAAATCGTCGCTGATGTGCGGCCCGATCTGATCTTTCATCTGGCCGCACAATCCTTTGTGCCACTCTCCTGGCAGCATCCATGGACGACTTTCGAGCAAAACGTTCAGGGCCAGGTCAATGTGCTACAGGCAGTTTCCGAGCAGCAGTTGTCTGCCCGGGTGCTCGTCGTCGGCTCCAATGAGGAATATGGCCTCATTGATCCAGATGATCTGCCCGTGGACGAAGCCACCCCGTTACGTCCGATCAGTCCGTATGGAGTAAGCAAGGTGGCCCAGGACCTTATGGGTTGGCAGTATTATCGTTCCTACGGCATGGAGGTAATACGAGTCAGGCCATTTAACCATATTGGTCCCCGGCAAGGTGATCGTTTCGTTGCACCGGCCTTTGCGCGGCAGATTGCCGAGGTGGAGGCCGGTTTACGCGAACCCATCGTTCGGGTTGGCAACTTGACGGCCCGCCGCGATTTCACCGATGTACGGGATGTTGTTCGGGCCTACTGGCTGATCCTGGCTCAGGGCGAGCCCGGCGGTGTGTATAATATCGGGAGTGGGTCGCATCGGTCGATCGAAGACCTTCTCAATGTTCTGTTGAGCTTCAGTGAAGTCGATATCTCTGTGCAGAGGGATGCTGCCCGTATGCGACCCTCGGACGTGCCGGTCAGTGTCTCCGACAACAAAAAGCTTGTGGCGGCGACGGGTTGGCAACCAGAAATCAGTTTCGAACAGAGTCTGCGGGATATTCTTAAAGACTGGCGCCAGCGGCTTCGTTAGGCGCTCACGGAGTTAGGATAACATGCCCAAGGCATTGGTCACAGGTATTACCGGACAAGATGGCTCTTACCTGGCAGAGTTTTTGCTGGAACAGGGCTACGATGTTTTTGGAATGGTGCGACGCACAAGCACCATCAATTTCGATCGAATAAGACATTTCCAGGATAGGGTTTCGCTGGTACAGGGGGATCTGCTGGACCAGGTATCACTGATCAATATCCTCGAGGAGTACCAGCCGGACGAAGTCTATAATCTGGCTGCTCAGAGTTTCGTACCTACGTCCTGGGAGCAGCCGGTTCTCACCGGTGAGTTCACCGCCCTGGGTGTGACCCGAATTTTGGATGCGATCCGCCTTGTGAATCCCGGGATTCGGTTCTATCAGGCCAGTAGCAGCGAGATGTTTGGCAAAGTGCGCGAGGTTCCGCAGAAAGAGACCACCCCGTTTTATCCTCGCTCACCCTACGGTGTTGCCAAGGTCTATGGACATTGGATTACTGTGAATTATCGGGAGAGCTACGACCTCTTTGCCTGTTCGGGTATTCTCTTCAATCACGAGAGTCCCCGTCGTGGTCTGGAGTTCGTGACCCATAAGATCACCAATGGTGTTGCCCGGATCAAGCTTGGCCTGGACAATGAGCTGCGCCTGGGTACCCTCGATGCCCGACGAGACTGGGGATATGCACCTGATTACGTGCAGGCCATGTGGTTGATGCTCCAGCAAGATGAGCCGGACGATTACATCATAGCCATGGGAGAGACCCACTCAGTCCAGGAGTTTTGCGAGCAGGCCTTTGGTTTCGTGGACCTGGACTGGCGCGAGTATGTAGTGCAGGATGAGCGGTTTATGCGACCTGCCGAGATTGATCTGCTGGTAGGTGATCCCGGCAAGGCTCGTGGTTTGCTGGGTTGGGAGCCCAGTGTTTCCTTCGGTGAGCTGGTGCAGCTCATGGTGGAAGCAGACCTGGAAGCTCTGAAGAAGAACAGGCACCGGCCCCAATTTGGCCACGCCTGAGTGAGGGAAGCATGAGCAGCGATCAGTCCCTGTTCGGTACAGACGGAATTCGCGGCAAGGCGGGCGAATGGCCCTTGACTCCCGAATTTACACTTTGTTTGGGCCGGGCGATTGGCCAGGCTGCCAAAGAAGGCAGTGAACAGCCTGTTGTCGTTTTGGGCCGTGATACCCGACGCTCAGGCCCCTTGCTGGAAAGCTCTCTCCTTGCTGGCATTTTGGCCCAGGGGGTCGACGCGATGGTACTCGGCCCGTTCACCACGCCAGGGGTGTCCTATCTGACGACCCAGATGGGTGCAACCCTGGGGGTCGTCGTGTCGGCTTCCCACAACCCCTATTGGGATAACGGAATCAAGGTTTTCGAAGATAGTGGGTTCAAGGCCAGCGATGATCTGGAGACCTACATCGAAGACCTGGCGCTACAGAATGATCAAAGCTGGCAGACCAACGATTTCCCCGGTGTGGATCGGCAAATCCCGGATGAGGGACAAAGCTACGCAAAACACCTGGTTGAGGTATTTGGCGGTCCTGGCGCGCTATCCGGGTTACGAGTCGTACTGGACTGTGCCAATGGCGCGGCTACTCTACTGACTCCCGATGTCTTTCGCCGTCTCGGTGCCGAGGTCGTGGCTTTGAACGTTTGGCCTAACGGCACCAATATCAATGTCGATTGTGGCACGGAAGGGGATGGTCCCCGTCGTGCCGGGCAGGCTGTGTTGGCAGCTGGTGCCGATGTTGGTTTTGTCTTCGATGGCGATGCAGACCGCTGCAAATTCGTCGACGAGACCGGTGTTGAGCGGGATGGCGATTATATCCTGGCTATCATGGCGCGGGAAATGCAGGCCGCCGGCACCCTGGCGGGCGACACTGTCGTTTCCACGATCATGGCAAATCTGGGTCTCGATATTTCGCTGAGGCAAATTGGTGTCAGTCTGGAGCGTACACGGGTGGGCGATCGTTGGGTCTCCCAGCGTATGCGGGAGAAGGGTTATGTCCTGGGCGGGGAACAGTCGGGACATATTATCATGTTCGAGAACGGACTGACGACTGGCGATGGACTCTATACCGCCCTATGGATGAGCCAGCTTTTATTGCGGAAGAGACCTCAGAGGTTTTCGGAGTTGGCTTGCTTTTTGACGAAGGTTCCTCAGGTTTTGGATAAGGCACCGGTTCCGGCTAAACCATCGCTGGAGACACTGTCCGGCGTGCAGGCACAGATAGAACGGTCTCATGAGTTACTCGGCCCCGATACGCTGATCAACGTGCGCTATTCAGGCACGGAGCCGGTGGTGCGGGTTATGATCCAGGGAGCAGGCCAACCGCTGGACGCTCTCAAGAGAGAAACTCAACAGATTCTGCAAACGATAGTGGCAGAGATCCCGCAGGCCCAAGGAAATTGACGCTGCTGACAGATAATGGCGTGGGCCGGTGACCGAAGCGGCTCGTGTAGAAGCCAGAGCGTAACTGGCGAGACTAACAGAAGGAAAAAGCGACATCATGGCAGACATCGTTTTTGGTACAGATGGTTGGCGAGGCAAAGTCGCCGAGACTTACACATTCGACAACGTGCGTCGCTGCGCGCAGGGATTCGCCTCCTATATCCTTGACCTCAATAGGCCAGAGGAAATCTCCCGTGGAATCGTCATCGGGCACGATAAACGGTTTTCCGGTGAGGATTTTGCGCTGGCCGTGGCTGAAGTGATCGCGGGCAATGGCATTCCGGTGCTCTTCTGCGATGGCCCAACGCCTACGCCGGCAATATCCTTCCAGGCGGTGCACCAAAATGCCCTGGGTGCGGTCAATGTCACCGCAAGCCATAATCCTCCGGCCGACAACGGATTCAAGGTACGGGACCCCAATGGCAGCGCGATTGCGCCCGAAGGTTTGAAACAAATTGAGGCGTTCATTCCCGGGACTGTCGCCGGCGCACGCAGGATTCCGATCGCACAAGCAGAGGGGGTTGGCTTGTTTCGGCGATTTGACCCCAAGCCTGCTTACATGGCGCGCATTCGAGAACTGGTGGACCTGGAGTCGATCAAGGACGCGGGTCTGACAGTTGTCTATGACGCCATGTGGGGCAACGGAGCTGGCTGGTTTGACGAGTTGTTATCTGGCGGCGAGACAGAGGTCGTGACCATTCATGGGGGACTCAATCCTGCCTTTCCCGAGATGGACCGCCCTGAACCGATTCCTCCCAACGTGAATGCCTGCCTGGCGAAGGTAAGCGAGCTTGGTGCCGATGTCGGCATCATCAATGATGGCGATGCCGACCGTCTCGGCCTGGCCGACGAAAATGGCGAGTTCATCGACCAGCTGCGGGTCTACGGTTTGATTGCTCTGTACCTGCTCGATGTGCGGGAACTGCGCAAGCCCATTGTCAAAGCTCTTTCGACCACATCCATGCTGGAGCGCCTGGGTCAGAAATACGGTGTCGAAGTCTACGAGGTTGCTGTGGGGTTCAAGTATGTGGCGCCCAAGATGATGGAAACAGACGCCATGGTCGGCGGTGAGGAGAGCGGTGGCTACGCTTTCGGCAATCATCTGCCGGAACGGGATGGCATCCTTGCGGGCCTCTACATTCTCGATTTTATGGTTCAAACGGGCAAGAAACCCAGCGAGTTGGTGGAATTGCTTTTCGAGGAGGTCGGTAATCGCTATTATTATAGCCGGGTCGATACTCGCTTCCCATCGGAGAAACGGCCCGGGGCAAAGGCACTGTTGGACGAAGCCGATCCCAAGGAGATCGCCGGATTGAAGGTTGTCGACTTCACCGGTTACGACGGTTACAAGTATCACATGGAGGATGGCGGCTTTCTGTTGATTCGCTTCAGTGGTACGGAGCCCATCATTCGCGTCTATACTGAGACTACCCGGGAAGACCTGGTTGACGATATTCTCGATGCCGGATTGGAGATCGCCGGCTTAAAGGACTGACCGAACTGTTAACGGCTCGGCTGCCGAATGCGGATTGCATTGACCATTGGCAATTGAATGTTGACAATCGACCATTCGCCTATGTTTATCGACACCCATTGCCACCTGAACTTTCACCAGTTCGACGAGGATCGTGACCTGGTGGTGCAGCGCGCCGCGGCGGCGGATGTGCCAATCATTATCAACCCGGCTATCGATCTGCAGACGAGCAAACAGGCCATCGATCTGGCCGATCGTTATCCGGGTGTGTTCGCTATGGTAGGCGTCCATCCCAACGATGGAGACTCGTTCGACGAATCAACCCTGGATGTGCTAAGGCAATTGGCGGCCCATCCAAAGGTGGTGGCGGTTGGCGAAATTGGTCTGGACTACTACTGGCAACGCGTCGATCCTGACAAACAACAGAGAATCTTTCGAAGTCAACTTGAGCTGGCTGCTGCATTGGATTTGCCCGTGGTGATCCACTGCCGTGATGCCCATGACGACGTTCGCGGCATATTGCGCGAATGGGTGACTGGCGCACAGATACAAAGAGGGCCGGATGCTATTCTGGGTGTACTACATGCCTTCTCAGGTGATCTTGAGATGGCCCAGGAGGCATTTGACTGGCACATGGTTGTGTCATTGGGTGGTCCGGTTACCTTTCGTAATGCCAGGGAACTGCATGCCCTGGTGCGGGAGTTGCCTCTGGATTGTTTGATTCTGGAGACAGATGCACCCTATCTTACGCCCCATCCCTATCGGGGAAAGCGCAACGAGCCCGCGTACATTCCTCTGATCGGGCAGGGCATATCCGACCTTGTGAATATAGAATTGGCTACTGTGGCTGAGATGAGCACATCGCTGGCGAGACGTACCTTTTTTAAACTCGATGGTTGACGATATCTATGTATCCTGAGGATTTGTTTCCATGCGTAATCCGGGTATGATGGCCTCACAACGGAGGAGATGAGCAACGTTGAGTAGTGTTTCCGAATTACTGGGGCTGGTTTCCGATGACCTGGCCCGGGTCGAGGTTAAAATGCTGGCCACCGATGAGGTGTTCCGGCCGTTGGCGAGTGCTGTCAATCTTTTACTGGACAGCGGTGGTAAGCGGATTCGTCCTGCCCTGGCGGTGATGACCAGCCGACTATACGCAAATGTAGATAACGAGAAGGTGATTTGCCTGGCTGCCGCCCTTGAGATGCTCCATTCCGCCACGCTGGTCCATGATGACGTCATCGACGGTGCGCTGGTACGGCGAGGCAGTCCGACGTTGAACGCGTCGTGGACGTTGGGAGCTACCATTTTGGCAGGTGACTTCGTATTTGCCCGGGCGGCTTCTCTTGCTTCGGACACAGACAGCGTGCGGGTCATGAAGATATTTTCCCAGACCTTGCTGACCATCTGCGAGGGAGAGATTCGCCAGCTTTATGCCATCGGCGACTGGAATCAGCCGAAGGCAGCTTACTACGAGCGCATCTACGGCAAGACGGCAGCGCTCTTTGCAGCAGCCACCGAGTCTGCCGCCGTTCTGGTCTCGGCGCCGGAGGAGGAAATCTCTGCTCTTCGCGAGTTTGGCTACAACATCGGTATGGCCTTTCAGATCATGGACGATCTCCTGGACTTTGTCGGCGACCAGCAGGTTATCGGCAAACCGGTAGGAAACGATCTTCGCCAGGGCACGGTGACACTGCCGGTGTTTCATTTCTTGCAGGTTCACCCGGAGGCAATTGAGATCATCGAAGCCACCAGTAACGGTCATTCATCCACCGATTCGTTGACTCAACTGATTGCAGATATCGGAGATTCCTCTGCGATCGAGGCGACCCGTCAGGAAGCCGTTGATTTTGTTGAAAAGGCCAAGACGATCCTGGCTCAATGGCCCGATGGTCCCTATCGCAGCGCTATGCTGCAGCTTTCCGATTATGTCGTCGCCCGCTCTCTGTGATGGACCCAGCCAATCGCCGGTCTTCATCCGGCTCGCCAAGCCACGCAGACCTGTCGATTATCATCGTCAGCTGGAATGTGTGCGACCTGCTTCGTCGCTGCCTGGACTCGCTTCTTGGCAGCGACGATTTGTTTGTGGGGGAAAGATCGGAAGCGGGAACCTGGCAGGCTGAGGTTATCGTTGTGGACAATGCCTCTGACGATCAGACGGTGGAGGTGTTACACCGGGACTATCTCTGGGTGCGGGTAGTGGCCAATATGGAGAATCGGGGATTTACCCGGGCCAACAACCAAGGCCTTGAGGCCAGCAGCGGTCGCTACGTCCTTTTTCTTAATCCGGATACAGAGGTGGCACCATCCACGATTGGGCGCCTGTTGCACTATGCCGAAACCCACCCCGAGGTAGGCATCATTGGGCCTCAACTGCGCTATGGAGATGGCAGCATTCAATCCTCGCGCCGCCGCTTTCCGTCCCTGTCAACCTATTTTCTTGAGAGCACTATTCTACAGCGCTGGTGGCCTCGAAACAAGGTGCTGCAACGATACTACATGCTGGATCGACCTGACGATGCCATCAGCCAGGTTGATTGGATCGTCGGCGCCTGCATGTTGGTTCGGCGGCAGGTTCTCGACGCCATCGGCGGTTTTGACGAGGGCTTTTTTATGTACTCCGAGGAACTGGATCTTTGCCGCAGAGCCGTCGATGCAGGCTGGCAGGTGGTCTACTTTCCCGAAGCGGTGCTGACGCATTATGAGGGCAAGTCGAGCGAACAAATTGCTGCTGCCCGCAATATTCACTTCTATTCCTCCCGTGTCCGTTACGTGCAAAAGTATCATGGCTCAGGCGCGGCTGCCCTGGTTCGTGGATTTTTGCTGGGGACCTTTGCCTTTCAGTGGTCCGAGGAAGCCGCCAAATGCCTTGTCGGGCGATTCGTGCCGGGCCAGCGGGCCAAACTTCCCATGAGGCGGGAACGGATGGCAGCCTATGCCCGGGTGTTACGGTCCGGATTGCGTCCTGTCCCGGTCAAGGGAACTTGACGCGAGAAATCATCCTGTTGTAGACTGACTTCGTTCCCGGCTGGCTGATAGTTCATAAAGGATCGGGCTGTGCGAGTTCTCTTCATTTCCGGTGAATATCCTCCTATGCAGGGAGGTGTAGGCGACTATACCTGGGCACTGGGCACTGCGCTCTCGGGCCTGGGTGTTGAGGTGCACGTGCTCTCCAGTATGGAATCCGGGCCTGCTCATCTTGTTCCCCGGGGTGTTGCCGACGTATACCCTGAGATCGAGAGCTGGGGTTGGAGCCTTTCCGGGGAAACCCGCCGACTGGTTCAGGAGATTGAGCCTGACGTCGTTCACATCCAGTATCAGTCTGCTGCCTACGGTCTGCATCCCGCCATCAATCTGTTGCCGCGCCGCATTCACGGGACTTCTTCGCCTCCTCAAGTCGCCGTGACGTTCCACGATCTGCGGGTGCCCTATCTTTTTCCCAAGGCGGGGCCTCTCCGGTGGCGGGCAAACATGGAACTGGCCCGTAACAGCGATCTGGTCGTGGTAACCAACGCCGAGGACCGGCTGCGCCTTGAACAGCAGGCGGACCTGCTGGACAGGCTGTACGAGATACCCATCGGAGCCAACATCCAACCGGAGCCACCTGCCTCGTTCGACCGTGAGCAGCAGCGAGCCAAATGGGATGTCGCTCAGGATGACTTACTTCTGTGCTATTTTGGCTTCCTCAATGTCTCCAAGGGAGGAGAAGAGTTGGTTGGGGCCCTGAAACACCTGGTAGCTGATGGAGTCCCGGCGCAACTTCTGATGATCGGTGGACAGGTCGGATCGAGCGACCCAACGAATCTGGCCTATCTGGAGCGGGTTGAAAAGTTGATTTCCGACGAAGGCCTGGCAGAGCGAGTCCATTGGACCGGTTTCGTTGCCGCTGAAGAGGTCTCTGCCAGTTTCCTTGCTTCTGACATTGCGATGCTTCCCTATCGGGACGGCGCCAGTTTTCGTCGTGGCAGCCTGATGGCGGCTCTGGTCCACGAGTTGTCGATTGTGAGTACCGAACCTGCTGTTCCGGTGGCTGAGATGGTTCAAGGGGAGAATATCTGGTTGGTACCGCCTCAGGACTCTCAGGCTCTCGCCAGGGCTGCGGAGCATTTGTGGAACGATCCTGAGCTCCGCCAACGTCTTAGCGTAGGTGCTAACCGGCTGGCGGGTCAATTCACCTGGGATGCCATTGCTCGTCGGCATCTTGAGGTCTACCGTGAGCTTTTCTAGGAGCGACTCTCCCGAACCGGGCAATTCAAAGACTTGGCAGGAACGAATATCTGGGGGACTTCGGATTCACAGAGGTGCTGTTCTTGTTGGCATCGTTTTTTTGATGCTTAGCTTTTACTACAACCTCACTGTTCCACTATGGGAATCGGATAACGAGTGGGCGCACTACAGCTACGTTCGCCACATCGTGACAAACCGGCAACTGCCCGCTCCCGATACGCTGGTCGAGGTGGCGCCTAGTGGGGATACCTGTCAAGTCATTGAAGAAAACCGCGTCCGCAATTCCCAATTCAGGCAACCTCCCCTTTACTATGCGTTAGGGGCATTGGCCATTTCCTGGGTGGATGTGGACGAAGAACTGCCCTGGGTGGCCAATCCCCATTTGTTTACGCAGGGAGCCCGGGCAGGGCATAACGCGGCAATCCATACTGCTGCTGAGTCGTTCCCCTATTCGGAAACGACCCTGGCAGTGCACATTCTACGCTTCTTCTCGGGCCTTATCGGGTTGAGTGGCCTGGTGGCGACCTATCTGACAGGTCTGCTGGTTTTTTCCAAACAGCGTACCCTGGCGCTGGCCATGATGGCGGTGAACGCTTTCATTCCGCAATATGTCTTTTCGTCAGCGGTTATCAACAACGATATTCTTGTGGGTGCATTGGGCGCCTGGTGTGTGTTCTTCTGTGTCTACGCGGTACTGAAGGATTCCAGTCCTCTGATTCTGATGCTGGCAGCCGCGATGGCTGGGCTGGCGGTCCTCGCCAAGTACACGGCCCTTCCGCTGATACCGCTGGTGGCCGTCGCGTTGCTGGTGAGACTACGGCAAGCCAGGGCCCGCGGATGGCAGCATGCTGTCACCTATGCCTGGCAAGTTGGCCTGATGATCGGATTGGCGGCCATTCCCCTCCTGCTGTGGTTTCTGCGCAACAAACTTCTTTACGATCAGATCATTGTCGACTATCCACCGCTGGCCGGTTTTCTGGCAGATGGGCAGGCGTGGCTGGTTGCCGGGCCTGATGGCGGCTGGTTGCTGGATCCGGTACGCGCCGGTGAATTTTCCTTCATGACCTTCTGGGGGCTTTTCGGCAACGACACGATCGCTCTGCCCCCGCCGATTCTATACCTGCTTGCTGCCGTCTGTCTCTTTGCCCTGGTTGGCGCAATCGTCACAATTTTCGACAAACATCAACCCATGGATCGGCGCATACTCGTGTTGGCGGCGATCCTCTTCGTTCTGGAAGCCTGGTTGTTCAGCGCGCTCAAATCGGTGGGCACCTCGGAACCGCGAGGCCGGTATCTCATGTCGGTATTCTCAACGATCAGCTTCTTGCTGGTGCTGGGAACCCATCGTCTCCTGCCCAATCGCATCAAAAAACCAGGCGTGGCGGCCCTTTGCGTTGCTCTGCTGGTCCTGACTATACTGGTGCCACCGTTGCTGTTGAAGCCACTCTACGCGACACCTGTCCTGGAAGGTTCGCCAGGTCTGCGGGCCAGCGAAGAACCGGTCTATGTTAAATTTGGTGATTTCGCTGAATTGCTGGGTTATCAGATAGACTCCGATCGTTTGGACGTGTTTGAGAAACTCAACGTAACTCTTGTGTGGCGCGCCCTGGAAGAGACTCCCAATAACTATACCGTGGGCCTGCACCTGTTGGATGGTGCCAACCGGTCCCACGGCTGGTTGGCGACCTATCCCGGACGCGGTAACTTTGCCACATCACTGTGGCGGCCAGGCGACGTATTCCGCGATACGTATGAGCTTTATCTGGAGCCGTCGGCTACAGAATATCTGCCAAGTCTCGGGCGCGTCAAGATATCCATGTTTTGTTATAATGCCCTCGATCCTGAAGAGTACGATTTATTGCCGGTCAGTGCTCCCGGTGCAAAACCGATAGGGGATGCTGTATACGTCGGCAGATTGCGGCTGGCTGATAGCATGGTAGATGAACCGATCGCAGGAAGGGAGTCACTGGCTTCCTTTGACGAAAGCATTGATCTGGAATCGGTTTCGCTATCTGATGAGACATTGGTCCCGGGGGAAGACCTGTTGATTGACCTGGTGTGGCGCGCGACCGGTGAAACGGGCCGGGACTATACCTTGTTCGCCCATCTTGTCGATCTGCAGGGGACGCAGGTGGCGGGCAACGATCAGCCCTTGACCGATTCGTATTTTCCCAGCGGGCTTTGGCAGGCAGGCGACAGGGTGACTCACAACCATCGCGTGACGCTGCCTCGGTTGTTGCCTGCCGGTCCATATGAAATCCGTATCGGTTTGTACGACCCGCAATCGGGCGTGCGATTGCCGGTTCAGGAAGCGGAAGGTGAACAACTACAGAACAGTGAGTTGATTCTCCGAAAATACGATGTTACGACCCGTTACCTTTTTTTTCCCAAGGTGCAGGTACCTTAGCCGTCATGACAAAATGGAACCGTCGGGACTGGGCGATTCTGCTGGGGATCACCGCTCTGGCTGCTGCGTTGCGCTTTATTGGATTGGGTCGCGTTCCGCCCGGTTTTCAGTTCGATGAGGCCTACAACGCCCTGGATGCCGCACGGGTAATGGCTGGAGACCGCCCGTTGTTTTTGCCGACCAATGGCGGGCGTGAAGTGTTTTACACCTATCTCCAGGTGGCGCTGGCCTCGGTCCTGGGTCTCAATCTCCATACCTTGCGCCTGACCTCTGCGCTTGCCGGTATCCTGGCGGCCCCCTCGGCCTATCTGCTGTTACGCGGTCTGTTGACCCTGAAGAGTCGTCAGATTGCCGCATTTACCAGCCTGGTTCTGGCCATTAGTTTTTGGCATCTTCATTTCAGTCACTACGCAATCAGGATCATACTCATGCCGGTCATCTTCAGCGGCGTCGTGGGTTTCTTCTGGTATGCAACCCGGGTGGGACGGGTCTGGCCATATCTGTTGAGTGGCGTACTGGCGGGGATTGGTGTCTGGAATAATCCTACCGGGCGTCTGATTCCCCTGGTTCTGCTCGGGTACGTGCTTTGGCTCCTCTGGCAGCATCCAGACCAGCGTACCCTGCGCTGGCCCAGCCCTGTGACCGGGCTGCTCTTGACCGGATTGACCTCGTTTGTGGTCTTTTTGCCGTTGGGACTCGAATTCTATCGTCATCCCGAGTTCTTTTTTGGGCACCCGGATCAAGTATCGGTTTTCGCTGACAGGGTTTCCGGTGGTTCTCCGGTTGTGGCTCTCCTGGAGAACGCTGTCCGGGTAACGGGCATGTTCAGTATTCAGGGCGATCGGGAATGGATTCACAACCTGGGTGGACGCCCCCTGTTCGACCCGCTGCTATCAATCGCATTTTGGATCGGGATCGCCGTCTGGCTATTGCGTCTGAGCCGGCGAGATGATGTCGACCGTGATGCCCTGTTTTTCCTGCTGCTTTGGTCGGTCGTAATGTTGTTGCCTTCGGTGTTCAGCGACGCGGCACCCAACTTCTCGCGCACGTTGCCGGCCTTACCGGCGCTGTTCGTGGCCGCGGGTTTGGGCTTGACATGGATTCTCACATTCGTTAGCGGGCGGTGGTCACCTCTGGCGGGACGTATTCTGGTGTCCGGTGTTCTGGTGATCAGTGGGGTATGGGCCGCCATTGATTACTTCGTTCGTTTCCCCCGGGCAATCGAGTCATACTATGCCTACGATGTGGACAAGCTGGATGCTCTTGCATATCTGAAGCCGCTGACCGCCGACAATCAGGTTTATCTTTCGCAGCTTTGGGCAGAACATGCTACGCTGGAATTTCTCCGCGGGGAGACGGGGATCAAGTCGCTGGATACCAGCGACACCATTGTCCTGCCGCCGCCTGATCGTGCTGCCCTCTATGCCTTTCCGGCCGAACAGGCTGACCGGGCAACAGCCATTCAGAAACGGTGGCCATCCGCTGACCTGCAGACGATTCAGGATCGTCACGGAAATCCGTTGTTGGTGACCGTTGGGTTCGATGCCGCCGATGCTGCCGCTGAAACGAGCACCGGATTACCAATTGCACGTTTTCAGCAGGGGCCATCCCTTGTTGACATGGCATTCGATCCGGATGCCGCCAAGGTTGTGTTGACGTGGGAAGCGGAGCAGTCTATGGATCGCAGTCTCACGAGCTTCGTGCACCTGGTAGATGCTTCAGGTCGACGGGTTGGCCAGATCGACAAGACTCCTGGCAATGGCAGCTATCCCACCAGCGTCTGGACACCCGGAGAGCGGGTCATCGAAACCTACCGAATCGATCTGGATGTCTGTGCGGGCGGTCAAGAAGCTGGGGTGGTAACCGGTTGGTACCAATACTCGGACGAAGACGGGGTCAGGCGTTTGGCGCGGTCTGACGGGGTAGGCGACACGGCATTGGCAGGTCATGTTCAGTTGCCCATCTCGTCGTTCGGCAGTGATCACATCACGCTGGCAAATATGTTACGTGAGCCGGTTAGCGAAGGACTAATGTTAACGGGGTTCCAGTTGACCGGAGCTGAATTGCAGCCTGGCGCACCGTTCACCTTGGATCTGGCCTGGGAGGGCGATCCCGATTCGGGAACCGAATCGATGGCTATTTACCTGATCGATAGCGGAAAAGACAATCAACTTCTGTGGCAGGAGTCACTGCTGCCGCCAGATGCCCGCTGGTGGCCTGGTGAGGTGATCTGCCGCCGTCTAAACATGCGCCTTCCTGAGGAAACTGGGCCCGGTCGGTACCAGTTGATCGTTGATGTGGCTGGCAACTCGGTACCCCTGACCGAATTGGCCATTCAACCTTCGAGCCGACTTTTTTCCGTGCCCCCCCTGTCAAATCGTACAGATGCCGTCATTGGAGATCGGTTCACCCTTCTCGGTTACGATATTTCCTTGCCAGAACCAGATCAACCGGCTATGGTGACGCTGGTCTGGCGAGCTGAGGTGCCAACGGAGAAGAGCTATACGGTATTCGTGCATTTGGTCGATTCCGAAGACCAGATTGTGGCTCAGAGCGACGCCATTCCCGGGCAGGGGTACTCAACCAATCATTGGATCAACGGCGAGGTAGTTTTGGATGCCCACCCGCTGGTCCTTCCCGATGAATTGCCATCAGGTGCTTATCGGCTGCTGGCAGGCATGTACGATTCCGTCGAGGGTGAGCGATTGCCTGCATGGGATGCGCACGGCAACGCCCTTCAGGATGGTATCATTGTTCTTGAACAGTTGAATCTGCCCTGAGGTCATGGCTTGAGCAAAAAATGGGCTGCTCGATGCAATTGCATCTTGCTGGCAAAAAGTGGTCGACAACAGTGTTTGGGTGTAAAATCATTGCAGATACGCTACCTGGGATTGCACACCTGGAATTCAGAGCAATTACGGAAGTGTAACATTCAGGCCTTCTGCAACGTGAGTGCTGGATTATTGAGCCGATGACAGCCAATCTCGTTTCGAGCGTTCAACAGCTGATATTTCACCCAAACCAACGGGTCAACCAGGCTACTATGGTGATTCTGTTGTTGGTTGGTGCGTTGTTGGTCGCGATCTACGTGGCAGTTCTCGGCCCTTTGCTCGCTTTGGCCAGCGGCGTTGCATTTGTTGGTGCCTATCTGGTATTGCGCAGCACTCGCTGGGGGCTCGCCGCGGTCATTCTCGTGGCTTGCCTGCTACCCTTCGCTGCCCTTCCCTTCCGCCTGGGCTTCAAACCGACCTTGCTTGATGTTGCGCTTGCGGCGCTCGTGTTTGTCTGGGGAGCCAGTCTGTTGACCGGACGGGAGAGACGTTTCGTTGGCTCGCCCATGGGATTGCCGGTGGCGATTTTCCTGCTGCTGGCGCTCTTTGCTTTCGCGTTGGGTACCACCCATGCCCGGCCAAGCATCACAACAATGCGACGGTTTGCCGAGATTGCCCTGGGAATCCTCCTGTTCTTTGTGGTGATCAATGTTATCCGTGATGAGACTGACCTGGAATGGGTCGGACGGGCATTGATGCTCGCCGGGGCTGGCGCGGCGCTGATCGGTATCCTGTTTTATCTCTTTCCGCAGGATTGGACGGTTCGCATCCTCAACGCGTTGGGTCGTTTTGATTATCCGGGCGGCTTCGGCGCCTTACGGTTTATCGAGGATGATCCCAATAATCCTATGCGAGCTATTGGCACAGCCATCGACCCGAATACCTTTGGAGGTATGCTGATTCTCTTTGCCGGCCTGACTGCTGCCCAATTGTTTGCTGACCGTCCCCTGTTTCCGCGCTGGCTGGTGGCGACTATGCTGGGACTCGATGTGTTGTGCCTCTACCTGACTTACTCGCGCAGCGCAATGGTTGGCCTGGCTGTTGCTCTCACCTTCATCGCGCTTTTCCGATACCGAAAGCTGTTGATATTGGCGGTATTGGCTTTACTCCTGCTGCTTTTACTGCCGGCAACCCAGGCCTATGTGGCTCGATTCGTCGAAGGTATTCAGGGACAGGATCTGGCAACTCAGATGCGGTTTGGAGAATACAAGGACGCGCTGAGACTCATCTCTCGCTATCCTCTGTTTGGCGTTGGTTTCAGCGGTACCCCGGATATCGATCTCTATATCGGTGTCAGCAGTGTTTATCTACTCATGGCGGAGGAGATGGGGGTGATTGGGTTATTGGCATTCATCGCTGCGATGGCGGTTTTTTTCATTCTTTTCTGGCGCACTTTTCGAACGGGCATCATTGATGACCGGCGGGAGGCCTTGCTGTTGGGCGTTGCCGGGGCTTTGGCGGGTGCACTCACAAGCGGTTGGCTGGATCATTATCTCTTTAACCTTGCTTATCCTCACATGACCAGTCTTTTCTGGATTATTGTGGGCCTGGGAATGGCTGCCATGCTTATCGAACAACAGGAGAGAGGCAGAGCTTCATCACCCTCTGGTGAGGTGCTTATCCGACCCTCAAGCCTGTCATCTTCACTGATGTCACGCAGGTAATGGCTGGCCCGCGGACGGCTTCCAGAAGACGGCGGACGACAGACGGCAGACCGCAGCCAGAGGACGGAAGCGGCGGTCCTTGGTCGGGTGGTCGGCGGTCTTCCGACGGCAGACTGCAGCCAGAGGACGGAAGCGGCGGTCCT